>CAZUYG010000007.1:10528-17836 GCA_964624265.1 uncultured Candidatus Odyssella sp. | reverse complement strand
GCCGGTCGAATTCCTGAAGCTCATGTGGCGCACGCGCCTGTTCGAGGAATTCTCGATGCGCCTCAAGAAAGAGGGCGCGGTGCTCGGCAACACTTATCCGTGCCTGGGGCAGGAGGCGCTCGGCGTCGCCGCGCTCGCGCTCGCGCCCGGCGATGCGGTGTTTCCGTCTTACCGCTCGCGCGCGATCGTGCTCGGCAAGGGCGCGACCGTCGAGCAGCATTTCCGCGAGATGATCGGCGCGCCCGAGGCGGAGCAGGGCGGGCGCGAGGTGTTCCATCACGCGGCGTTCCCCGGCGCCGGCGTGATGCCGGCCTCCTCGATGATCGGCGCCTGGGCGCCCACGGCGGCGGGCTATGCGCTGACGCAGCAAATGGAAAAGAGCGGCGCCGTCACGGTCTGCGTGATCGGCGATGGCTCGTTCGGTGCCGGCGATGTGCACGAGGCGCTGAACATCGTCGGCACGTGGAAGCTGCCGTTCGTGCTGATGGTCGAGAACAACGGTTATCAGGTCTCGGCGGCGTGGAATCAGGTGCGCGCGCAGAAGGCGCTGGCGCCCTATGTGGCGCCCTACGGCTTCGTCACGCGCCCGGTCGACGGCAACAACGCGTTCGACGTGTTCCACTCGATGGCGTGGGCGCGCGCCGAGGCGCTGGCCGGCCGCCCGGCGATGCTCGATTGCGAAACCTACCGCATGGGCGGCTACAGCAGCCATTTCGGCGAGCCGCGCACCGGCATCGACGACGAGCTCGCGCAATGGCGCGCGCGCGACCCGATCGCGTTCATGGAAGACTGGCTCGAGCGCCACGGCGGCATGACCAGGCGGGACGTCGCGGCGATCCGCACCGCGGAGGCCGAGGCCATCGCCGCCGCGTGGGAGCAAGCGAAGCGCGCGAAAGCATAGCGGGCCGGAAACGCGCAGCGTTGACAGCCGTGCGCGGCGCCGCCACTCTCGCTTAGATTTCTATGGATATTTCTGCTTAGCGAAGAGCGCCGAGAAGGCGCCGGCGACGAGGGAGGAGCACGTTGGTCGATCAGCGCGGCAGCTTTGCGCTTGCCGGCGCGGGCGCGCCGGCCGATGCGGCGGCCGCGGCGCCGCGCGCGCGCCGGATGCTGCCGCGCGGCCTCGCGCTGCCGATTCTGCTCGCCGTCCTGCTCGCCGTCCTCTCCGTGCTGCCGGTCGCCACGATCGTCGTGTCGAGCTTCCGTCCCTCGGGCCTTCCGCTCAGCGACGGCTGGACGCTCGAACATTTCGTCAAGGTGTGGAGCAGCGCATACAGCTACCGGCTCGTCTGGCACACGCTGGTTTTCGCCGCCGGCAGCACCGTGTTCGGCATCGCGCTCGCGGCGGCGCTGGCCTGGCTCGTCGAGCGGACGGACATGCCGGGGCGCGATTTCTTCCGCACCGGCATCCTGATGCCGATGGCCACGCCGCCGCTGCTGCTCGCGATCGGATGGGTGCTGCTGATGAGCCCCAGCATCGGCATCATCCCGTCGATGCTGGCGCCGATCCTCGGCGAGGGCGCCAAGAGCTTCAGCATCTACAATCTTCCCGGCATGATCTTCGTGCAGGGCCTCGCCTATGTGCCCACGTCGTTCCTGATGCTGGCGCCGGCGATGCGGAACATGGACCCGGTGTACGAAGAAGCCGCGCGCACCTCCGGCGCCGCATTCGGCCAGACGCTGCGCCGCGTCTCGTTTCCGTTCCTGGTGCCGGCGCTGCTCTCGGTCACGACCCTGCTGATGATCGTCGGCATGCTCACCTTCGACGTGCCCGCCGTCATCGGCCAGCGCGGCAACGTCAACGTCATGAGTTCCGAGATCTTCAATCTGATGAACCCCGCCAACGGGCTGCCGGCCTATGGCGAGATCGCGGCGCTCAACAGCACGCTGTTCGTGCTGCTGGCGGTCGGCCTCTGGGTCTATTACCGCGCGACGCAGCAGAGCGAGCGCTTCGCCACGATCAGCGGCAAGGGCTACAAGGCCACGCGATTCAGGCTCGGCCGCTGGCGCCCGGTCGCGGCCGGCTTCGTGACGCTGTATTTCCTGCTCGCCGTCGTGCTGCCTTTTCTGGCGCTGCTGTGGACGAGTCTCGTGCCGTATTTCGCGGGTTTCGAGACGAAGCTGCTCGGCGAATTGTCGTTCAAGTCCTACGAAACGCTGCTCGGCCGGCCGCGCATCTGGGAGGGCATCGTCAACTCCAGCATCATCGCGGTCGTCTCCGCGCTGGCGACGACAGTGCTGGCGCTGTTCGTGGCGTGGACGATCGTCCGCTCGAAGCTGCGCTGGGTGCGCATCCTCGACGTGATGTCGATGATCCCGATCAGCGTGCCGTTCCTGATGATGGGCGTGGCGCTCGTGTTCATCTTCTTCGGCCTGCGCGCGATTCCGATATACGGCACCGTCTGGATCATCGCGCTCGGTCATCTGATCGTGTTCCTGCCGCTGGCCGCGCGCATGATGCAGTCGGGCGTGCTGCAGGTGCACCGCGAGCTGGAGGAGGCCGCGTCGGTCTCGGGCGCGACCTTCCTGCAGAACATCCGCCGCGTCGTCGTGCCGCTGCTGAAGCCCACGATCTTCGCGCTGCTGATCTGGCTCGTCGTCCACTCGCTGCGCGAATTTTCGGTCGCCGTCATGCTGATCGCGCGGCAGAACGAAGTGCTCTCGACGATCCTCTACAGCCTCTGGGATCAGGGCGAGCCGGGGCAGGCGGCGGCGATCGCCGTGATGCTGATGCTGGTGCTGGGCGGGCTCGTCGCCGCGTTCACGTCGCTCACGCGCGCAAACCGGGAGGCCTGAGTGCTGGTCGCCGAAGCGCTGCGGAAGGAATTCGCGCTGCACGATGGCCGCATCGTGAAGGCGATGGACGGCGTCGGCTTCCGCATCGAGCCCGGCCAGCTTTACACGCTGCTGGGCCCGTCCGGCTGCGGCAAGACGACGACCCTGCGCAGCATCGCCGGGCTCGAGACGCCCGACAGCGGCCGCATCGCGATCGGCGACATGGCCGTGTTCGACTCGTCGCGCCGCCTGCTCGTGCCGGCGAACAAGCGCAAGATCGGCATGGTGTTCCAGTCTTACGCGATCTGGCCGCACATGGACGTGTACGAGAACGTGGCGTTCCCGCTGCGCGTTTCCGGCGAAAAATCGCGCGAAAGCGACGTGGCGGCGCGCGTCGCGAAGGCGCTGGCCACCGTGCGCATGGAAGGCTTCGAGCGCCGCCCCGCCACGCGCCTGTCCGGTGGCCAGCAGCAGCGCCTCGCGCTCGCCCGCGCGCTGGTGATGGAGCCGCGCGTGCTGCTGCTCGACGAGCCGTTGAGCAACCTCGACGCCAAGCTGCGCGAATCGATGCGCCTCGAACTGCGCCGCATCCAGAAAAGCCTCGGCATCACCACCGTCTACGTCACGCACGACCAGACCGAGGCGCTCGCCATGTCCGACGTCGTGGCGGTGATGGAGAACGGCCGCATCGTGCAGCAGGGCGATCCGCGCACGATCTATTCGAAGCCGGCCACGCGCTTCGTCGCCGAATTCATCGGCTCCACCAATTTCGTCGCCGGCAAGGTCGCGCGCGCCGGCGCCGACGCGCTGGTTGAGATCGAAGGCGGCAGCCTGCGCTGCGCGCTGCCGAACGGGCTTGCCGTTGGCGCCAAGGTGCTCGTCTCGATCCGCCCGGAGGACATCGTGCTGCGCCCGGCCGGCGGCCCCGCGGCGGGCGAAATCAATCGCATTCCGGGCCGCATCGTCGAGCAGATCTTTCTCGGCAGCCTTGCCGATCACGTCATCGCCGCCGGCGGCGCCGAGTTCCGCGCCTGGTGCCATCCGGCCGCATCGTTCGCGCCGGGCACCGAAGTCGTCATCGAAGTCGATGCCGCGCGCTGCGCCGTTTTGCCCGACAAGGACTGACATGACGCTGTTCCTCGACACGCACCACATCGCGCGCCTGCACGACGAAGGCCATGTCGGCATGCGCGACTACGTTGACGCCGTGGAGCGCGCCTATCGCGAGCAGGGCGAGGGGCGCCTGCAGCTGCTGCCGCGCCAGAACTTCTGGATGGCCGGTGCGAACGCCGCAAACCGCGGGCCGACGCTCAAGGTGGCCGCCGCCGTGCTCGAGGGCCTCGGCGTCATCGGCGTGCCGATTTACACGGCCGGCTACCGCCGCGGCGTGATCGACCTCTGGATCGCGCTGATGAGCACGAAGAACGGCGAGATGCTCGCGCACATCCACGGCCAGAGCATGAGCCTCTGGAAGACCGGCGCGATGGCCGCGGTCGCGACGCGCCACATGGCCCGCGCCGACGCGGCGACGGTGGGCATGATCGGCACCGGACAGTATGCGCGCACGCAATTGCTCGGTCTCGCCGCGGTGCGCCCGCTCCGCGAGCTGCGCTGCTACAGCCGCAATGCCGAAAACCGCGCGCGTTTCGCCGAATGGGCGCGAACCGCCGTACCCGGCCTCGCGGTGACGCCGGTCGATTCGGGCCGCGCGGCCGCCGAGGGTGCCGACATCGTCGTGACGGTCACGACCTCGCGCACGCCGGTGCTCGAAGGCGCGTGGCTTGCGCCGGGAACGCACTGCAATCTCGTCGGCATGCATTATCCCGAGGCGCGCGAGGTGGACACGGACGCGATCCGCCGCGCGCACGTCGTCGTCGACGATCTCGACCAGGCGTGGGGCGAGAAGGGCGAGATCATCATTCCGATGGCCGCCGGCGAGATCGCGCGCGCGCACGTCGCCGGCGACATCGGCTCCGTCATCGCCGGCAAGGTTGCCGGCCGGCGCGCCGCCGCCGACATCACGGTGTTCTGCTCGGGCGGCACGGCGCTCGAATATGTCGGCGCCAGCGCGATGGTCTACGCGGCCGCGCAAAAGGCGGGAATCGGCCAATCCTTAGATATGAAAGCATGACGGGGGTGCGGCCGCGGCGCGTTTACACCCCCGGTGACGGGTGGTAGCGTTTTCGTCGAGCGGCGCCGCCAAGAGCGCTCGATCAAACTTCCAGGGAGGACGACGATGATCACACGCAGAACCGCGTTTCTGGCCGCGCTCGCCGTTGCCGCGCTGCCCGCCGCGCAGGCGGGCGCCGAGACGCTCGACGACGTGAAGGCCGCCGCCGCCAAGGAAGGCAAGGTCGTCTGGTACGACAGCCTGCCGCGCGCCGAGGGCGACGCGATCCTGGCCGAATTTCAGAAGGCGTTCCCGATCATCAAATCGGTGGAATATCTCGAGGTGCCGGGCGCCGCGAAAACCGCGCGCATCACGCAGGAGAGCCGCGCCGGAGGACCCACGGCCGACGTGACGCTCGATGGGCCGGCCTCGGGCATGCGCCATGCCGCATCGGGCTTCCTGCACAAGGTCGATTGGAAGGCACTCGGCGTCCAGACGTCCAAAGACCGCACGCCAAACGAATATCTGATTGCGATCACGACACCGCTGTTCGGCATCCTCTACAACACGAACAAGGTGAAGGACGACGAGGCCCCGAAGACCTACGCGGAACTCGTCGATGCCAAGTGGTCGGGGCGCGTCGGCACCTGGTCGCGCGCGATCGGCTTCGTGATCCTGGCCGCGGACATGGGCGAGGAGAAGACGACGGCCCTGGTGCAGAAATTCTCCGCCTTGAAGCCGAAGCTCTACCGCAGCACCTACGCCGCGGCACAGTCGGTCGGCGCCGGCGAAGTCGACATCATCTTCGCCATCCACCACACCGCGCTGCCGACGATCGAGAAGGGCGCGCCGGTGAAGTGGCGCTTCCTCGAGCCGGTGCCGGTCGGGCCGCTCTACGGCGTGCTGCTGAAGCACGGCAAGAACCCGAACGCCGGGAAGCTCCTGCTCGCCTGGCTCGGCTCGAAAGAGGGCGCGCTGGCCTACGAAAAGGTGGCCAAGCGCGGCAATCCGTTCATTCCCGAAACCGAAACCTCGAAGATGCTCACGGGCAAGAAGACCTCGATGTTCGACGCCGAAACCGAGGTCGCGAAGGCCCAGTGGTACAACGATCTCGAAGCCAAGTTCGGCCGCATGCTGCAGGGCCGCTAGAGGAAACGACCATGTTCCCCAATTCGGTAGAAGACATCCTCCGCTCCAAGACGGCGCGCGCGCTGCCGCGGCCGCCGGAATACCCGCCCTACGACGTCGCCGCGTTCCAGGGCGCGATGGACAATTTCCACAAGGTGTTCGCCATCAAGCCCGGCGACCACGTGGTGATGCTCACCGATCCGCTGCTCGACCCGCGCGTGATCCAGGCGGTCTACGGCCTCGCGCGGGCGCGCGGCGCCACCTTCGCGTCCTACATGGGGCCGTCCACGCAGCTCATGGACGTGCCCGACGAGGCGAAGCCGGTGCTCGAGCGCGCAACGTTCGTGGTCTCGACGTGGTTCGCGTCGGTGATCGATCCCTACTGCATCGGCCTCCGCAAGAAGGGCCAGCGTTGGGTGAAGATCACGTTCTTCCGCAACCTCGATCTCTGGCACACGCCGCAGGCCCGCTTCCCGATCGACGTGCTCGGCGAAATCATCCGCGCCACCGCGCGGCTCTATCCGAAGGCCGGCGATTTCGACCTGAAGTTCACCGATCCGCGCGGCACGCAGTTCGAAATCAACTACACGCAGGCGATGCGCGACCGGCTGCTCGCGCACAATCGCTGGCGCGGCCACAACTACGCCGACGAGCCCGGCTGCTACATCCACTACATCCCGACGCACGGGCCCAATCTCTACGAGCCCTACGTGATGGGCGACGAGCAGCGGCGTGCGCCGATCAACGGCGTGATCTTCGCGCAATGGGCCGTCGGCTTCGAGAAGCCGTTCGAGGACAAGATCGGCGTCGAGTTCAAGGACGATCGCGTCGTCGCCGTGCACGGGCGCGGGATGGAAGCCGAGGTGATTCGCGATCTCGTGATCGGCGGCAAGCTCGAGGAGCTCGGCTGCGGCCACAATCCGAAGGCGCCGCGCTTCGACATTTATCCCGCCGGCCCCAATTCGCCGGGCGGGCTGCATTTCGGCATCAACGGCCTGAAGCCGTCGCCCTATCTCCAGCGCATGATGCCGAAATGGGAAGAGCCGCACGTGCACATGGATCTCGTCACCTTCGACAGCACGGTGACGGCCGGCAACCAGATCATGCTCGACCAGGGCTACCTGATGTCGTTGAAGGACCCCGAGGTGATCAAGCGCGCCGCGCAGTATGGCGATCCGGTCGATCTGCTCGAGGCGTTCCCGGTCTGAAGCTGACCGGAGAGGGTCGGGCCGTCGCAGCGTAGGGGCGCGGGGGGGGCGCCCCGGGTGCCCCCCCCCCGCGCGGGGGCCGGGGAG
>CAZUYG010000007.1:0-10518 GCA_964624265.1 uncultured Candidatus Odyssella sp. | reverse complement strand
CGCGGCTCCTTGCGGCGGCGGGAGAGGGCGCGCGCAGCGCGCCCCTACGGCTCGGGCGTCGTCACTTCAGCCCGCGTTGACGTAGCCGTAGCGCAGATGGCTCGGCCGTGGGCCGCTGCGCTCGTAGGCGGCCTTGATCGTCGTCACGCGGTCGCGCTCGAGGCCGGCTTTCTTCACGTCGTATTTGTACATCTTCGCCGAGTTTCCGCCGAAGATCGCGGTCTTCACCGCGCCGTCGGCCGGTCCGAGCGGCGCGAAGCCGTGCTTCTTCTGCATGTCGTCCGGGATCTCGAGCCGGCGCAGCGCCTCGATCTGCCATTGCGGCGAGCCGGTCCAGATCGCGTCGGTGCCCCACACGACGTGGTCGGCGCCGAGGCCCTTGATCAGCATGCCCATCAGCGCGGCGGCGAGGCGCGGCTGGGCCACCGTCGTCTGCGCGAAAATCTGGCCGAGATCGCCGTAGACGTTCCTGACGCCGTACTTCTCCGGGATCTCGGCGAGATCGCTCGTCCATTCGACCCGGCCGGTCTGCTCGAACTGCGCCAGCGCGTCCTCGGCGCGGCCGCCGCCCGCCCAGCGATAGGCGGAGTGGTAGATGACGAAATTGATCTGCGGCCAGTCCTTGGCGGCCTTCCCGACGTCGCGCACGTCGGCATGGGCGACGAGATGCGGAAACTGCTTCTCGGTCGAAGGCGCGAACAGCCCCTTGTGCACGCAGACGATGTTGCTCCCGGCCTTGAGGATCTTCTCGTAGAAGGGATACGTCACCTTCTCGTCGTCCATGCGCCAGGGATACTTGCTGACGCTCTTGTTCGTGTTGTCGCCGACCGTGTAGCCCTTCCACGAATCGGGCTTGAGCGTCTCCAGCTCCTTGTCGACGCGCTCGAGCCAGCCGGGCTGGCCGGGCGTGAAGATCGCGTGGGATAGAAGCCGCTTCGTGCCGGCCTCCTTGTTCACGCGCTCGCGCGCCTCGGCCTTCATCTCGTTGGTCAGGAACCAGTCTTCGGGGATGTCCGAGGGCGCGCCGCTGATCAGGGCCACCTTCGTATCGCTGTCGAGGAACACCTCCTTGAACCAGTTCGCATACATGAGGTCGTCGAGCGTCTGCTCCTTGCCGGAAAGCTGCGGGTTCCAGCCGAGGCGGCCCACCGCCGCCCGCATGTTGACGAAGCCCTTGAGCCGCGTGTTGGGGCGGAGGAAGTGCGTGTGCACGTCCATGATGAATTGCTGGGACTTCGCCTGCGCGAGCTCGGCGGCGCGGCCGGTGCTCTGCGCCTCGGCCTTGCTCACCTCGAACAGCGGTCCGTAGATCTCGTTCATCGCGGCGAAGGCCGTCGCCATGCCGGCGGCGGTGCCGAAGAAGCGGCGGCGCGACATGCCGTTCTTGCGCGCGTTCTCGGCGCCGCGTTCCTTCAGCAGCGCCTCCACCTTCTTCTGCCGCGCGCTTTGCGGCGACGGGAAGAATTCGTCGCTGGAGACGATCTGGGTCGGGATCGGCGAGCGGAACGATGCCGCCTCGGCCGGAAGCAGGGCTTCGAGTTCCTCGCGGCTCAGCATGCTCATCGCGGGCTCCCAGCGGGCGGTACGTCCGCCCCACGCCCAAGGATAGCAGCACCCGCACGGGGCCGTGGTCACATCCGCGCGAAGTGCAGCCCGCGTGCCCGCGGGGAAGGGCCGCCTAGCCTTCGCCGGTCAGCGAGGCGATGAGCTTCTTGTTGGCGACGAGCGCGCCGCCGCCGGCATCGTTGCCGAAGATGAAGCGCGAGAGCTGGCCGCCGAGATAGGGGTGGAAGCCGATCGCATAAAGCGCCTTGAAATCGCGCGCTTCGATCGCGCGGCGCTCCTCGGGCCGCAACGCATAGCGGTCGAGCACGGCCTTCTCATTGGCCTTGAACTCCGCGCGCAGCGCCGGATTCCATTTGAGGTCCTGCACCAGATCGTGCCCGGCCAGGGTCGGATCGAATTTTTCGAGGCCCATGGTGCTCCTCCGGTCAGGCGGCGAGGTTCCACGATACGGCGCCGATGCCGCAGCGGAAGTCCGAGCAGATCGCATAGCCGTAGGAGTGCCCGCGCCGCTCGCCGATGGCGCCCATGACGACGACCCACGACAGCAATTCCGCGGTGCCGCCCGAGCCGGCCGCCTCCATCCGCTCGATCGTCAGCTCCTTCAGCAGGCGCTTGTGATCGGCCTCGACGCAGAGGTCGATGAACCAGCGGTCGAACGCCTCGTCGATGAACATGTAGCGGGCGCCGCCGGGCTCGTGGCTCAAGCCGCCCGAGCCGATCAAAGCCACGCGCTTGCCGGCCGGCAGATCGCGCCGGACGAGGTCGCCGAGCTTCTGGCCGATCTCGTAGCAGCGATGCTGGTCCGGGAACGGCGGCACCGTGCAGTTCTGCATCACCGGCACCAGCGGCACGCCGAGCGTGTCGAGCGCGAGGAGCACGCTCGGCACCGAGATGTTGTCGTCGAAGTTGAGCGGCGCGCGGCTGCCGAACATGCGCACGCCGCGCTTCGTCATGCCGCGGAACAGCGCCTCCGCCGCCTCGGGGCTGCCCTTCACGACGTAGTCGCGGCATCCGATCCACGGCTTGAACCACTCGTGCGGCCCACGATGCTCCGGCGCCATTCCGATCAGGAAATCGGGATAGGCGAGGACGCGCGAATTCGTCATGTGATCGTTGGCGAACGCGATGATCAGATCGGGCTTCGCGGCGCGCAGCGCGGCCGAAAGCCCGGCATAGGTGTCGCGCACCACCTTCTGCTGCTCGGGCGTCGCCTTGTCGAACAGGCCCACGATCGCCGGGGCGTGGGGGATTCCGGCGGCGAAAACGATCTCGGCCACGATCCGCATCCTTCGAATTGCACCGCGCCGAGGATTCCACTAACCTCCGCGCGTCTCAAGGCAAATCTATAGCATTCCGGGAATTTATAAAATGCGCGGGGAGGCCGCAGTCGAAATGCCGGTGGCGCGGCGGGAGGCGTGGGGCCCGAAGTCGCACGCCGTGCGCAATGCCGCGCCGAAAACGCTGGCCGACGGCGCGTTTCAGCGCATCCGCGAAGACATCATCAAGGGCGCGCTGAAGCCGGGCGAGAAGCTGAAGCCGGATCGCCTGAGCGCGCGCTATGGCATCGGCCTTTCGCCGCTGCGCGAGGCGCTCTCGCGCCTGGCTTCCGACGGGCTGGCCGTCGCCGAAGGGCAGCGCGGCTTCCACGTGGCGCCGGTTTCGAAGGGCGAGCTCGAAGACGTCGCCGATCTCCGCGTCACGTTTTCCACGATGGCGCTCGAGCGTTCGATCGCGGCGGGCGACGAGGCGTGGGAGGCGGGCATCGTCGCCGCCTATTATCAGCTCAACAAGCTCGTGAAGCAGATGAAGGCCGCGCCGGCCACCTATGCCGACGAGTGGGAGCGCCGCAACCGCGCGTTCCATGCCGCGCTCGAGGGCGCCTGCAACTCGCCCTGGCTGCTGCACATGTGCGAGCTGCTCTACGACCAGTCGGAGCGCTATCGCCGCAATTTCGTCGCCTACCCGAAGATCGAGCCGCGCATCTACGAGGAGCACCGGCTCATCATGGAGGCGGTGCTCGCGCGCGACGCGAAGGCGGCGTGCCGCATGCTTGCCGAGCATATCCGGCGCGGCGCCGAGGCCACGCGCCGCCTCATGGAGACGAAACTCGCCGGGAAAGGCGTCCGCGCGGCGGCTACGCGCGCGGCGGCCAGAACGACGCAATCTCCTGCCCGCTGAGCACGTCGCCGAACAGGAAGCGCGCGTTCTTGAGCGTTGCCTCGTGCAATTCCGCGGTGTGCGAGGCCACGCAATCGGCGGCGACCGCAACGTTGAAGCCGAGCGAATAGGCGTCGCGCAGCGACGTCTCCACGCACACGTTCGTCTGCACCCCGGCGAAGACCAGCGTGCGAATGCCGCGCGCGCCCAGGCGAGCGGCCAGATCGGTGCCGATGAACGCACTGTAGCAGTGTTTGTCGATCACCGGCTCGCCCGGCGCGGGCGCGACGCCGAAGAACGCGGCGCCCCACGTTCCCGGCGCGCAGCAGACGCGGCCATTGCCTTGCGCGCCGAAGCGGGCGGCCATGCTGGCCGGCAGCTTCTCGAGCCGGTAATCCGCCCGCACCCAGAACACCGGCACGCCGCCCGCGCGCGCAGCCTCGACCAGCGCCATCACCGGCGCCGCAACGGCGCGGCAGGCGGCGGCGTTCTTGCCGACCACGGCCTCGATATAGCCGCCCTCCGCGCAGAAATCGTTCTGCATGTCGATCACGAGCAGGCCGCAATGGGCGGGTGCGAGGCGTTCGCCGGCAGTGCGCAAGGGCCGGTCTCCGGCGGCGGCGATGGCGATGTTCATGGCGTTTTGCCCCACGCATTGGCCACGGCGTGCGCCACCGCCTCGGCCTCGAGTTCGATCAATCGCGCGCCGAGCGCCGCATCCGCGGCGGCAGGATCGCCGAAATAGCCATCGGGCGTCACGCGCTTGGCGTCGTCCATGCCCTTGCGCCACGCGGCGAGATCCTGCGGCCCGAGCCGTGTCGAGGCCAGCCCCGGGAGAACCTCGGATTTTACGATCGCCGGCGTCGCTTCGAGCAAAATCGACGTCTCCCACTCGCCGGCATGGATATCGAGATGCGGGCCCGGCGGGCGTGGGGACGCGACCGGCGGGGCGAGCGCGATGCGCGCGTCGGCCGGATCGAGTCCCAGCCGGCGCGCAAGCGCCTCGGACGCGATCATGCGCACGTCGATGCCCTGGGCGCGCCTGACGCCCTCGAACAGAGTGCGGTTGTGCAGCGCATCGCCGTGGCCGGAGAGGCAGAAGACGCGGCGGAAGCCGTCCTTGGCCAGGCTCACGAACACGTCCTTCAGCAATTCGAGCATCGTTTCCGGCCGCACGACGAAGGAGCCGGCAAACGTGCCCGTCACATGATTGACGCCCCAGTAGAACGGCGGCGCGATGAGGCAGGGGATGCCCCGGGCGGCGAGCGCGCGCCGCGCAAGCCGCAGCACCGCCGAAGGTATGTAGACGTCGGTGCCGAGCGGAAGGTGCGGGCCGTGCTGCTCGATGACGCCGAGCGCCCACAGCACGGCGGCGCCGTCGGCCGCGGCGCGCTCGATCTCAGGGTAGGTCATGTCGGCCATGGTCTCGTGGAAGACCGAATAGCCGCCGGACGACGCCGTCGTCATGCCGCGAATCTCCTCAAGGTGCCCGAATGCTGGGCGCGCCGTGTCCGGCCGAATTTATGAATTTCATGAATTCTATAATCGCGTTGACATCCCTTCGCAATCGTGTTGACTCGCCGGACTGGAAATTCGACGGCCGCTCGCGGAGGGGAATCCCATGGCTACTCGCATCATGCACGGAACATTGCGCCGCGCAGGCCTGTCGCTGGCGGCGCTCATGCTCGCCGGCGGCGCGTCCGCCGAAACGGTGAAGGTCGGCGTCGTCCTGCCGTTCTCGGGCGGCTCCGCCGACGTCGCGCAGAGCGAACTGCGCGCGATGAAGCTCTATCTCAAGCTCCACAAGGCCGAGCTTGGCAAGCACGAGATCCAGCTCGTCGAGCGCGACAGCAAGGAGCCGAGCGGCGCCACGGCGCTGTCGCTGACGCGCGAGCTTCTCACCAGCGACAAGGTCGACATGCTCGTCGGCTATCAGTACTCGCCCGATGCGATCGCGTCGGCGCCGGTCGCGACCCAGGGCAAGAAGCCGATGATCCTCGTGAACGCGCAGGCCGCGTTCATCACCAATCTTTCGCCCTACATCGTGCGCGTCTCCACCTCGAGCTGGCAGGGCGCCTTCCCGATGGCGCGCTACGCGCGCGAAAAGCTGAACTGCCAGAACGTCGTCGTCGGCTTCACGGATTTCGCGCCCGGACGCGACGTGCTCGCCGCATTCAAGCTCGGCACCGAGAAGGCCGGCGGCAAGCTCAAGGACGAGATCCCGATGGGCGGGCCCGCGCAGGTGCCGGATTTCACGCCGTTCCTGCAGCGGATGAAGGACCAGAAGCCGGATTGCACCTATATCTTCACGCCGGCCGCCGCGTTCAACGCGCCGCTCGCGCGCACCTATCGCGATCTCGGCATGGCCGCCGCCGGCATCCGCTTCCTCGGCACCAGCGACATCACGCAGGATTCGACCTTGCCGCTGCTCGGCGAGGCCGCGCTCGGCTGGATCACGGCCGGCCACTACACGGCCGATCTCGAGACGCCGGAGAACAAGGCCTTCGTCGCGGCCTGGACCGCTGAGTATGGCGACAAGCTGCGGCCCGATTTCTTCACCGTGCAGGGCTGGGACGCGATGGCCGCAATCGTCCATGTCGTGAAGGCGCTCGACGGCAAGATGGACGGCGACAAGGCGATGGCCGCGCTCAAGAGCTGGAAATTCGCCAGCCCGCGCGGGCCCATATCGATCGATCCCGAGACGCGCGATGTCGTGCAGAACATCTACGTGCAGAAGGTCGTGAAGAAGGGCGATCGCATCGGCATCGAGGTGATCGACACGATCCCGAACGTCAAGGATCCGTGCAAGGAGCTGGGCGCCGGCCGCTGCAAGAAATAAAGCCGCGCCCGAATCGAGGAGAGAGAGCATGAAGATACTGCGCATCACGATCGGCGCCGCGCTCGCCGCGCTCGCGGTTTCGGCGCCCGCCCAGGCCGAGCTCCGCATCGGCTACCTCACCACGCTCACAGGCGGCGGCGCGTTCCTCGGCAATCAGATCGCCAACGGCTGGAAGCTCGGCATGGAGCACGAAGGCTGGACGAAGGACGGCGACCTGTTCGGCGGCGTGCCCACGAAGATGTTCTGGGGCGACGATCAGCAGGACACCGACATCGGCCTGAACGCCGCGCGCAAGATGCTTGGCAGCGACAAGGTGCACATCCTCGCCGGCATCGTGTGGTCGAACGTGCTGCTGGCGGTGCGGGGGCCGGTGATCGACGGCAAGCGCATCCTGCTGAGCTCAAACGCCGGCGCCTCGCCGCTGGCCGGCGCGCAGTGCAGCCCGTATTTCATCACCACGTCGTGGAACAACGACCAGCAGGGCGAAAGCTCGGGCGCGCTGGTGCAGAAAGAGGGCGTGAAGAGCGTGTTCCTGCTGAGCCCGAACTATCAGGCCGGCAAGGACATGCTCGCGGGCTTCCGCCGCTACTACAAGGGCAAGGTCGTCGATCAGCTGCTCTACAAGCTCGGCGCCACCGACTTCCAGGCCGAGATCTCCAAGGTGCGCGCGGCGAAGCCCGAGGGCGTGTTCATCTTCGCGCCCGGCGCCATGGGCATCGCATTCATGAAGCAGTGGGATGCCTCGGGCATCGGCAAGGACGTGAAGCTCTACACGCTCGCCGTGGTCGACAACGTCACGCTGAAGGCCGTGGGCAGCACTGCGGTCGGCACGTTCCACGCGATGTGGTGGGATCCGAACGGCCAATCCCCCGGCAACCAGAAATTCGTGAAGGGCTACATCGCTAAATACGGCCATCACCCGAGCTATTTCGCGGCCCAGGGCTACGACGGCCCGCGCCTGCTCGCCGCCGCGCTCAAGAAGCTCGGCAAGTTCGACGAAGGCGACATGCTGACCCTCGCGAAGACGATGCGCCGAGTCGAGTTCGAATCGACGCGCGGCCCGTTCAAATACAACGTGAACGGGATCCCGATCCAGGACTGGTACAAGCTCGAAGTCGTGCAGGGCAAAGACGGGCCGACGATCAAGGCGACCGACGTCGTGTTCAAGGCGCACGTCGATTCCTACTGGAAGGAGTGCCCGGAGTCGCAGCGCTACTAGCGCTGCGCCGGCCGCTTGTGCCCGCCGCCAAGATAGAAGCGCCGGAGCCCGTCCTGATACGCGCAGAGCGTTCGGCGCTGCGCGGCCAGCGCGGGGGCGTGGGCCCGGGCGGCGACGGTCAGTTCCCGCTCGGCCGCGCGGAGGTCGAGGCTGGCCAGCTTCCCGTCCGCCACGACGAGCCGGCCGGCGACGACGAGCGCCTTCACGTGCCCGGCCGTGGCGCGCGCGAGCAGCATCTCGGCTTCGTCGCACACCTCGGCGATCGCATCGGCCGTCATCGCCGCATAGTCGAGCAGCAGGATGTCGGCCGGCGCGCCGGGCTCGATCGCGCCGAATCCGCGCGCGCCAGTCACGATCTCGGGTCCGCGCCTGAGCGCGGCATCGAACAGCGCGGGCTTGTCGAGGACATCCTCCATCCCGAAGCCGCGATGCACGCGCCAGGCAAGGCGCAGCTCGCGCAGCATGTCTTCGTCGTCGTCGAGCGAAAGCGCATCCATACCGAGCGCCACGCGGAGCTTCGCGCGCCGCATCGCTTCCATCGGCGCGATGCCAGAGCGCAGGCGCAGGTTCGAGGTGGTGTTGACCGAAACGGTCACGCCGCGGGCGGCGAGCAGCGCGCATTCGTCCTGCGTCAGCCACACGGCATGCGCAACCGAGAGGCGCGGCGAAAGCAGGCCCATGCGGTCGAGGTGGCGCACGATGCCGCCGGGATAGGCGCCGTCGGCCCATTCGCGCTGCGTGCGCGATTCGAGCAGGTGCATGTGGACGCGCAGGCCCGTGCGCGCCGCTTCGGCGGCGACCGCCTCGAGCAGCGCGTCGCTGCACCACTCGACGCCGATCGGCCCGAACTGAACGTGGAAGTTCGCGCCGCCGAACCGGCGCGCGATCTCGGCCACCGCCGCGATCTGGTCCTTGGCGTCGGGCAGCGGCCGCCGGTACTGCGCCGCGATTTCCGCGCGGCAGGCGGGGTCCATGCAGGCGAGGATCGCGGCGTCGTCGCCATACCCGAGCCGGTGGCGGTCGCGGATCGGCACGACGAAGGCCACGCGGATGCCGGTCTCGCGCGTCGCACGTGCCACGGCCTCCGCCTCCGCGAGCAGCCGCTCGGGCGGCCGGAACAGGTGGCAATGCATCACAGAGGCGACGCCGCTCTCGGCCATGCGCCCCAGTGCCACCGACGCGACGAGATAGGGGTCGAGCGGCGGCAGCGTGTAGGTGCCCGGCACCCACAGCTCCACCGCGTCGTCGGCCACGCCATGGGCGCTCGGCCGCAAGCCGCGCCCGTGGTCGTGCGCATTCGAGAGTGCGGGCAGCGCCAGCATCGCGGTGCCGCCAACGGCGTCCGCGGGCCGCGCGGCGCCGGTCCGCACCGCGCCGATGCGATCACCCGCGATCTCGATCTCCGCGTCGCGCGCCGCGGTCTCGCGGCCGGGGTGCAGCAGCGCGCGGCCGGCCCATACGGCGGAGACCGGGCTTGCGGCGGCGCTGCTATCGCTCAAGCGGCTCTCCCTCGCGCGCGGGGCGGCTGCGCCGGATTGGCGCTGGCCTCGGCGCACCGGTGCCGGATAGCCTGACTTCGCGCCGCAACGCAACGCCGGAGAACGCGCCATTCGCACGCTCGCCACGCATCGGATCGGCCCCGCCGCAGGCCTCGCGCTCGAGGTCGCGCGCGGCCGGCACCTGCGCGTCACCGACATGCGCGGCAGGCAGGTGGTGGACATGGCGGTTTTCAACCGCGCGAATCCGCGTGAGAAGATTTCCACCTCCTATTCGCGCTCGCGCTTCGATCCGGCGACGGTCGGTAAGTTTCACCCGCGCGACCGGCTGACCGCGGGCAACTATCTGATGTCCACGATCAACCGCGAGATGATGCGCATCGTGGCCGACACGCCCGAGGTGAAGGGCATGCACGACGCGCACGGGCGCATGTGCAACCGCCGGCTCTTTCGCGTGCTCGGCAAGGGCGAGCGCGACGGCTGCCACGAGATCATCGCCGGCGTCATGGCGCCCTATGGGCTGCTGCCGGAAGACATGCCCGACACGTTCGACCTCTTCATGAATTTCCATCACGATTGCGCGGCCGGCCATTGGGTGATCGAGCAGGGTTGCTCGCGTGCCGGCGACTACGTCGAATTCGCGGCCGAGATGGACTGCATCGTGGCACTGTCGAATTGCCCGCTGTTCGAGGGGCAGGACATCAAGGCGGAGATTTTCGATGACTGAGGGCGGGGCGAGGGCCTACGAGGTCTACCGCGGGGTGGTGTTCCCGTGGATGTGCGATCATTTCGGCCACATGAACGTGCGCTGGTATTCGCACCATTTCGACGATGCCGGCTTCCATCTGTGGACCATGGCCGGGGTGAGCCAGCGCGAGATGCGCGACCGCGGCACGCACGTGGTCGTGGCGCAGACCACGATCAAGTACATACGCGAGCTCAAGGCCGGCGACCTCATCGTGATCCGCGCCGGCTTCGCGAAGGTCGGGCAGAAGAGCGTTGTGCACGTCGCGAAGATGTACAACGCCGATACCGGCGACTACGCCGCCTGGGAGGAGACGGTCGAGGTTTTCTTCGATCCCGTCGCGCGCAAGGCGGCGCCGATGCCCGAGGATTTCCGCACGCGGCTGACGAAGCTCGTCGTCGATTCCGAGAGCTTCTAGACTGGACGCAGCCTAGGCCGCAGGCAGCGCAGGGGCCGCCGCCGCTTCGCCATCGGCCGCGTTTTCGGACAATTTCTG
>CAZUYG010000006.1:11382-17946 GCA_964624265.1 uncultured Candidatus Odyssella sp. | reverse complement strand
TTTCGACCACCAGGAAGCCGACATCGAGACCCGCCGCGACGTGGGCCATTGGGTGAGCCGGCGCGTGACCCGCGCCGACGGCACGCCGCTGCCAGGCTCGCTCGGCCAGACCGCGATTCTGCTGCCGGCCGGCTGCAACGGTCCGGCCTTCATGGTGACGCAGAATTTCTACGCGGTGATGGACTACAACCCGCTCGTCGAATACGCGATGGCGGTCACGATGCTGGCCGAGACGATGCGCGCCGGCGAATACCGCCTCGCCCGCGCGTGGCCCAACGAAGACGCGCTCGGCTCCAGCGGCCGCGCGCAGCTACAGCAGGCGCTCGCACGGCGCGGCTACGGCGACCTCAAGGTGGACGGCAAGATCGGCCGCGAGAGCCGCACCGCGATCCGTCAGGCGCAGGTGGCGCTCGGCCAATGCGCCGACGGCTACGCCAACGCCGCGCTGCTCGCGGCGCTCGAGACCGGCGACCGCCGCGTTCTCGTGCGTCAGGACGCGGTCCCGCGCGAATTCCCGCGTCAGGCCGAAGACCCCGCCCCACGCCGCACGGCCGACCGGCGCGAGATCGAGCGCCAGGACGCGACGCCGCGGCGCGGCCTCTTCCCGGCAACGGCGTCGACGAAGATCTACGTGCCTGCGCCCAAAGCCAAACCGGCGCCGAAATCGAAGCCTGCGCCGAAGGCCAAGACAGCGCCGAAGGCGAAGGCAGCCGCGCTCAAGTCGAGGCCCAAGCCCAAAATGAAGTCGAAGAAGAGAGCGCGCGACGACGACGACTGAGCGGCGGCATCGGACCGCGGCGCGACGCCGCGCACCTTGGCTTTCAAAGGCTTTTCTTGGCTTTTTGCCGATTCCGCCTTGGCTTTCCTTGGATTTCCGAAGCCGCGGACCTTGGCTTTTCTTGGCTTTTGCCGGCGCCCACCTTGGCTTTTGTTGGCTTTCGCCCGGCGCCGGCGAGATCACGATCCAAGGCCAATGGCCCGTCAATGCGATGCCGATGAAGCGCAAGGCGGCGCGCCGAGGACGGTGCCTGGAGCACCTGGCGGGCCCGAAGAAAAAATTGAGTACAAAATAGCAACGTTGTCAAGATGCCGACGCAGCGGGTCGTGGCTCAGTTTGAAAATCCATTTCGAGGACAGTCATCGGAAATCCCGTAGAGGGCACGGCCTTGTGTGGGACCGCGCTGGCTGTCACGTCGATCGAATTTTCGGTCAGCCTACTGCCGGCACGCTGCAAACTGACCCACTACCACGCAGCGTATCTGCGTTGCGGAGCCGCCCGCGCGCCCGGCGCATGCGGGTTGCCTGCCGCAGGCCGCCCGCCGCCGCGTCGCTCCCGATCAGCGCCCGCCTCGGAATCGATGGTCCGAAGACCGCGCGCCGCGCCGGGCTTGACAGGCGCGGATAATGTTCCTATATTGTTCACATTATCAGAGCGTGCTATTGTTCTACTACCATACCGCAATGGTTGTGACATGCGCGATTCCAGACTGATGAAGACCTCTCGCCGAAGCCGCGAAGCGCCGAACGGCTTGCCGCCCCGCAACGGCCTCCGCCGCGCCGCGTTGCTTCTGCCGCTGTGCGCCGCCCTCGGAATGTCCGGCTGCACCTATCGGCCGATCGACGACCCGAAGTATGGGCGACTCGACACTCGAAACATCTTCGAGCGCGCCATCAGCGCCGGCTTCTTCGACCACAAAATTCCCGCGCCCGTGCTCAGGTCCGAACTCGAAGCGCTGCTCAAACCCAACGCTTCCATCGCGGACGACGAACGCACGCTGACGGCGCTCGGCGCCGCGTGCCGCCGCGAGCAGCGGATCGTGCGGTGCTTTCATCGCCGGCAGGTCCGATGGACCGCGACCCTCATGCCTCCGTACTTCGAGCAGCACGAGTTCGAGATCGCCGTTGCCTCGGATCCGCAAGGCGGGCGCGAGCTTTCGGTCTGCTACGGATGGATAAACTCCGACGGCACGACCGACTATCGAACGCCGCAGAGTTGGCGGTGTAGCCCCAAATCCGCCGTGGCCACGCTGTGCAAAGGCAGGCCACGACGCACCGCCATTCAGAACAGTACGACTTGGGACTGCAGTCCATAGTCCATCGCCCGTCCGTCATCGCCTCTCTGGCATCGAGGAAACGCCATGCCGCGCTACCGCATCGAATTCCGCTCCTACAACATCGGCGCCGACGGGTTGCCCGTGCCCGGCCTCGGCATGGGCGCGGCGCACAATTTCATCGTCCTGGTCGAAGTCGTGCCCGGTGGAGCGAAGCCGCGCGTCGTCGAAGAGCTTCATGCCGATTCCGCCGACGAGAACGGAAAGCCGATTTCATTCGATGCGACGGGCCGCGGTTATCTCCAATATTCGCTCAAACGGTCGGCCGACGGTCGCGGCACGCATCTCTATCGGGACAGCGAACGCCATCCGAAATTCGTCCTCTTCGAAGGCACGTGGGCGGAGGCCGAGGAGCGGATGAAAGCGGCGCGCGAAACCGGCGACTGGATCAGTGCGAAGAAATTTCGCTACAACCCGCTCGGAACCAATAGCAACTCGGCCGCCTACACGATGGCGCGCGCGATGGGCTTCGACGTGACCGGCCAGCCGATCGACGGCAAGACGGGCCGTTCGCTTCCGGCGCCGGGCGCGGGCATCGACCTCACCAAAGGCCATGCCGACGCCCCGGCCAAGCACTACGGCGAGCCACAGCGCACCTTCGGCTACGGCGATGCGGACAGGCCGGGCGAACGTCCCATTCCGCCCGAGCGCGAAGCGCCGCCCTATGACGGCCCGGAGCCTCCGCGGCGCGGCGCGGCGCCGGCATCCGCGGCGCCCGCTTCCTATCGTCTCGGCTTCGAGAACGCGCGCCGCATCGCCGACGAGCACCGTTTCGACCCCAGTGGAGTATCCGCGCCGTCCGAGGAACAAAACAGGATCATTACCGCGTGGGTCGAGCGGACGCTCGGGCCGGCGGTGGCGCATGAACGCCTGCCAGGCGGGCTTGCCGGCGACGTGCTCGACCATGCCGCGCGCACGACGCCGCGCGAGGCCGCGCTCGCACTGCAAGAGGGGCTCAATCGCCTCGCTGGCGCCGCCGGCTTCGGCAAGACGGCGCCCGCCTTCGCCGACGGCTCCGCCAAGCGCGTCGCGGAAGACGGATGGATCGGCCCGGAAACGCTCGCGGCCACGGAGAAGCACGCCGCCGAGAGCGGCCTCGGACGCGTGCGCGAGGGAGTGGCGCTCGCCGCGTTCCGGCGCGGGCTCGATGCGCTGGCCGGCGGCGCTACCGATTCGGGCGAGGCGCCCGCCCTTTTCCGCCGCAGCATCGGCCGGCTCTATCGCGATCCAGACACCGCCGCGGCGCCGCCCAGAATGCGGCCGCGCCACGGCGAGGTGGCGGCGCTGCAGGAATCCCTCAACGACGCCAACCGCGTCTTCGCCTTCGCCGACGCGCCGCTGGCCGTCGATGGCGATCTCGGGCCGAAAACGGGCGCCGCGCTCGTCGCGGCCGCGCGCGCCGCCGGTTCGGAGCGCCTCGCCGATCACCTCGGCAGGCGCCTCGGCATCGGCGAACGCGATCTGCTGCACGATCCGGCCCGCGGCTTCGCGCGCGCGCTCGAGGACGACGGCGATGCCGGCGCCTTGGGCGAGCCCGCCCCGCGCGCGCTCGCCTGACCGCCGCTAGGGAATCGCGAAAACGGCGACCGGCTCGGCGACGCCGCGCAGCGGGCTCGGCGGCCGGGCCACCGCCGCCGCGCCTTTGCCGGCCAGCAACTGCGAAGCGGCCGGATTGCTGACGACCGCCTGCGTCGCCAGGATCTCGCGCGAATTGCAGAGCCCCTGCACGCGCGCCGCGATGTTGACCGTCTGCCCGAAATAGTCCTGCCGGTCGTTGAGCGTGACGGCAAGGCACGGCCCTTCGTGGATGCCGATCTTGAGCAGCAGGTCTTCCTTCTGCCGCTCGTCGTTGAGGCGGCGCATCTCCTCGCGCATGCGCAGTGCCGCCGCCAGCGCGCGGTCGGGCGTCGTAAACGTGGCCATCACAGCGTCGCCGATCGTTTTCACCACCGCGCCCGCCTCGGCGGCGACGATGTCGTTCAACACGTGGAAATGCGCGCGCACGAGATCGAACGCGGCGAGATCGCCCACCCGCTCGTAGAGCTCGGTCGAGCCCTTCAGGTCGGTGAACAGGAAGGTGAGGCTCGTGATCTTGAGGCGCTGATCGGCGTCGAGCGCATCGGTGCCGTAGATCTCGCGGAAGCTCTGGTTGCTGAGCAGGCGCTTGGCGGTGAGAAACGGCTTGCGGCGGCCGAGCATGTCATGCAGCGCGTGGCCGGCGATCCACAGCGCCGGCAGCACGCGGCGCCCGGTGCGATTCTCGATCGAAAGGCGCAGCGGGCCCGGGCGCATCTCGAGGGTCGAGGTCGGCGCCGCATCCTTTTCGAGGATGATCGTGAGGCTCTGCCGCTCGCGCGTGGGCTCGCCCTTCACGTCGAGGAACTGCACCGAATGCATCACCGGCTCGAACACGATGACGAATTCCGCCGGCAAGCTCAGCGAGAGGATCGCCTTCTCGCCCGGCGGCAATTCGATCGAGTCGATCGTCGTCTCGGCCAGGGCCGCCTCGGCGTTCTCGGGAAGGTCGATGCCCGAGCCCCAAAACACCTGCCGCATGTATTCGAAAAACGGCAGCTCGTCGGGCGCGTGAGCCGCAATGCGCCGGATGCGCGGGCTGATGGTGAACGTGACCTCGACCATTTCGTCGAGCGTCGGCTCGTAGCCGGCGGCGCAGAGCGCGCAATTGTATTCGTGGCTGTGGACGCTCTTGAGCGTGGTGCTGGCCCCGAGCACGCCGCCGCAGCCGGGGCAGAGCACGTTCCACGAGAGCTCGAAGAGGCCGAGCCGCGCGGCGCGCAGGAACGCGGCGATGACGCGCTCCTCGTCGAGCGCGTAGCGCTTGGCGAAATCGAGGACGTTGATGCGGCAGAGCGCGTGATCGGGCGCCTCGCGGACGTGGCGCTCGATCGCGTCGACGACTCCGGCATCGGCGCGCTCGCGCAGGGCGGTAAACAGGGCTGCGGCTTCGGACATGGCGGCAGGATAGCCGAAACCGGCGATCCAGTGAACGCATCGAAACGATGCTTTCGGTCGGGCCCGTGCGTTCGCGGCGCCGGCCCTCACGTCCCCCGCCGCTGTGGCGGCTTGGGCCCCTTCTCTCCCGCTACGCGGGAGAGAGGAGATGCTGCCGCACGCCACATGTTTTTCTCTCCCACGAAGTGGGAGAGAAGGGGCCCATCCGCCGTCTTTGCGGCGGATGGGAAGTGAGGGCCGGCGCCGCGGATTCGGACCTACATCACCGCGCGCACCAATCCGCCGTCCACCGTCAGGCTCTGCGCGGTGATGTAGCCGGCGTGGCGCGAGCAGAGGAAGGCTACGGCGGGGCCGAAATCGTCGGCCTCGCCGAGGCGCTTGGTCGGCACCGATTCGGCCATGCGGCGGCGCGCCTCCTCGACGCTGATATTCTGGCGCAGCGATTGCTGATTGTAGACGCGCTTGAGCGCGCCGGTATCCATGAGGCCCGGCAACACGTTGTTGATCGTGACCCCGAACGGCGCCACCTCGCGCGCGATCGTGGACATCGCGCCGGTGAGGCCGCCGCGCGCGCCGTTGGACAGCACGAGGTTGGGATAGGGCTCGCGCACCGAGAACGAGGTGACGTTGACGATGCGGCCCCAGCGCCGCGCCATCATCGCGGGCAGCACCAGCTTCGCGATGCGCAGCGCGGAGAGCATGTTGGTTTCGAGGGCCTTCAGCCACGCCGCCTCGTCGTGCTCGAGGAACTGACCGGGCGGCGGTCCGCCCGCGTTGGTGACCAAAATCGAAATCGGGCCGCCCAGCGCCTTCTCCGCGCGCTCATGGATGAACGGCGCCTGCGTGGGATCGGACACGTCGCCCTGGACGAACGCCGCCCCGGCCCCGAGCGTCTTCGCGGCGGCGCCGCCGCTTTCGGCATTGCGGCCGTTCAGCGCGACCGCGACGCCAGCTTCGTGCAGGAATTTCGCCGCGGAAAACGTCAGCCCCTGCGTGCCGCCGAGAAGCAGCGCACGCTCGCCCTTGATGCCGAGATCCATCGTCTCCTCTCCGTCCGGTAGGACGTGCAGTGTTGCCACGAAGCCGGCACCGCCAAAAGCCGAAAACGCGTCCGCTCCCCGCGCCCTTCAGCGCGCTTCCCGGGCGCGCGTGCCGTCGCTATGCTCGCGGCAGAGAGAGGGAGGAGACCGATGCTTCGCATTCGCACGCTCGCACTCGCCGCGCTGGCCGCCGCTTCCGCCGGCGCCGCCGCCGCGCAGGAGATGACGATCAAGGCCGTCAGCTCGTTCGCCGAGGGCACCAAGGATTCGCTCGGCTTCGAGGCGCTGCTCGCCGAGATCAACAAACGCGGCGCCGGCAAGATCAAGATCCAGTATCTCGGCGGCGCGCCGAAGGTGATGAGCCCGTTCGAGGTGGTGAAGAACCTCAAGGACGGCGTGGTCGACATGGCCAATGCCAACAGCGCGTTCTTCACCAACGT
>CAZUYG010000006.1:0-11282 GCA_964624265.1 uncultured Candidatus Odyssella sp. | reverse complement strand
GGCTGGCCGACCTCGGGCATCTTCGACTATTCGTGGGAGAAGGTGACGAAATACCGCGTCGAGCCCTCGTTCTACAGCGCCGCGCTGCACGCGCTGGTCAACCTCAACGTCTGGAACAAGCTCGGCGCCGACCGGCAGAAGATCATGCAAGAGGCGATGGCGGTCGTCGAAGCGCGTGCGGGCGAGCGCCTCGTGCTCGACGCCGCGGAGCGGAAGCGCCAGGAGGCGGCGGGCATCAAGGCCATCCAGCTTCCGCCGGCCGAGGCCAAGAAATGGTCGGACACGGCGAAGGAAGCCGGCTGGGCCGCGGTGCTGAAGACCAGCCCCGAAACCGGCGCCAAGCTCAAGGAGCTGCTGACGAAGAAATAGCGAAATTCCGCGAGGGCCGGCCCTCGCCGGAAACGCTTGCCTGAGCCGCGCGGCGCGCTACAACGTCACGGCGTCCGAAACGAGGGAGGATTTTCCATGGCCATCCGAATCGCCGCCGGCATTGCGCTGGCGGCCGCGTTCGCCACGTCCGCGCTCGCGCAGGAGGTCGTGCTGAAGGGAGCCAGCGGCTTCCCCGAGGGCACGGCCTACTCGAGCAAGTTCGAGGCCTACGTCAAGCAGGTGAACGAAAAGGGCAAGGGGCTCGTCCGCATCAACTATCTCGGCGGTGCCCCGAAAGTGATGCCCACCTTCGACGTGGGCAAGAACCTTCGCGACGGGCTCGTCGACATCATCAACAATACCGGCGCCTACTACACCAACGTGGTGCCGGAAGCCGATGCGCTGAAGCTGCTCGAAATCTCCATGGCGGAGCTGCGCAAGAACGGCGGCATGGCCTATGTCGAGAAGATCCACAACGAAAAGATGAAGGCGCACTACCTCGCGCGCCTGTTCAACTACGACGAATTCCACATCTACCTGAACAAGGAGATCAAGAAGCCGGACTTCTCCGGACTCAAGATCCGCGTGACGCCGATCTATCGCGCGATGGTGGAGAAGCTCGGCGGCACCGCCGTCACCTCCGCGCCGCCCGAGATCTACACGCTGCTCGAGCGCAACACGGTGGACGGTTACGGCTGGCCGGCGCGCGGAATTTTCGATTTCTCGTGGCAGAAGGTGACGAAGTTCCGCGTCGACCCCGGCTTCTACAACGTCGACCTGCAGGTTCTCGTGAACCTCGACGTCTGGACGAAGAAGCTCAACGACGCGCAGCGCAAGCTGCTCACCGACGTCGCGATGGCGATCGAGACCGACACGGCCGACAAGGCGGTGAACGATTCCGAGCGCAAGAAGCAGGAAGAGGCCGGCATCAAGGTCATCAAGTTCTCGGCCGAGGACGAGAAGAAATATCTCGCCGTGATCCGCGACGCCGGGTGGGAATCGGTGCTGAAGGCCAGCCCCGAACACGGGCCCAAGCTGCGCGCGTTCTTCACCAAGAAGAACTAACGCCCCTTGGTCCGGCCCGTCATCCCGGCCGAAGCGGCCGTGCAAACGCGCCTTGCCCACGCCGGGATGACGCCTCGGGGGTCCCACCCCGCATGAGCGCCCTCCTCCGCGCCTTCGCCGTCGTTCTCGAATTCTTCAGCACGATCTTCGCGATCGCGCTCGGCGTGCTGATCGTGCTGATGTGCGTGGATATCGGCATCCGCAATTTCCGCATCGGCTCGCTGCCCTGGCTCATCGAGCTGACGGAATACGCGATGTACGCCGGCACCTACCTCGCCGCGCCGTGGGTTCTGCGGCTCGGCTCGCATGTGCGCGTCGATGCGGTTCTCACGGCGCTGCCGAAGCGCCACGCGGTTCGGCTGGAGCAGTTCGTCGATCTCGTCGGACTCGGCGTGGCGCTGGTGCTCGTCTGGTTCGGCGCGGCCGCGGTCATAGACGCCTGGACGAGCGACCTCGTGGCGCGCAAGACCTGGAATTTCGACGAGTGGCTGCTGCTGCTGCCGATTCCGATCTCCGGCGCGCTGCTTTCGATCGAGTTCGCGCTGCGCATCGCCCGCGTCCGCGGCGTCGTCTCCGACGACTACGACCCGGCCAAGCGCGCGAGCATCTGACGCCATGGATTGGCTGTCCGCTCTCGTCCTCATGCTGGGCATGATCTGCGCCTTCATGGCGCTGGGCCTGCCGGTGGCGTTCGCGTTCCTGCTGGCGAACATTGCCGGCGCGCTCATCTTCCTCGGCGGATCGGCCGGGCTCGTCTCGCTGATGCGCGGCTCGATGGCCTCGATCGCGAATTTCAACCTCGCGCCGATACCGCTCTTCCTGCTGATGGGCGAGATCCTATTGCAGACGGGCATCGCGTTCCGCGCCGTGGACGCGATCGACCGGCTCATCAGCCGCGTGCCGGGGCGCCTCTCGGTCGTCGCTGTCACCGGCGGCACGGTCTTTTCCGCGCTTTCGGGATCGACGATCGCGACCACGGCCATGCTCGGGCAGGCGCTGCTGCCCGACATGCTGAAACGCGGCTATCACCCGACGATGGCGATGGGCCCGATCATGGCGATCGGCGGCGTCGACATGCTGATCCCGCCTTCGGCGCTCACGGTGCTGCTGGCCACGCTGGCGAGCGGCGTCAGCAAGGTGAAGATCTCGGTCGCCGATCTGCTGATCGCCGGCATTTTGCCGGGCCTCATCATGAGCGCGCTGTTCATCGCCTACATCGTGCTGCGCTGCCGGATCAATCCGGCACTGGCGCCGGCCTACGAGGTGAAGCGGTTCAGCTTCCGCGAGCGGTGGGTGCCGTTCTTCAAATACGTCGTGCCGCTGTTCCTGATCTTCGTCGTCGTGATGGGCAGCATGTTCAGCGGCATCGCTTCGCCCACAGACGCGGCGGCGCTTGGCTGCCTCGCCACCGTGATACTCGCGCTCGGCTATCGGTCGCTGCGGATGAAGACGCTCGTCGAATGCCTGAAGGGCACGGCGGTGGTGACGACGATGATCTTTTTCATCATCGCGGCCTCGACGAGCTTCGCTCAGATTCTGGCCTTCTCGGGCGCCACCGACGGCGCGCTGGCGGCGCTCGGCAAGCTCGGCCTGGAAAAGTACACGGCGATCTTCGTGATGATCGGCGTGCTGCTGGTGCTCGGCTGCTTCATGGATCAGGTGAGCATGATGCTGCTCACGCTGCCGTTCTTCATGCCGCTGGCCAACGACTTGCTGGGGCCGAGCTCGTTCGACCACGTGTGGCTCGGCGTGATCCTGCTGATTTCGCTGCAGGTCGGCCTTCTGACGCCGCCGTTCGGGCTCCTGCTGTTCGTGATGAAGGGCGTCGCGCCGCCGGAGATCTCGCTGCGCCAGGTTTGGGCCGCCGCCACGCCGT
Source organism: uncultured Candidatus Odyssella sp. (assembly GCA_964624265.1). Lineage (GTDB taxonomy): Bacteria > Pseudomonadota > Alphaproteobacteria > Bin65 > Bin65 > SBBV01. The sequence continues at coordinate 7,972 of CAZUYG010000006.1, read as the reverse complement.
TCACACTGATCGTGCTCGGCGTGCTGCTCGCGGTGATCCTCGTGCCCGCGCTATCGACGGCGCTTGTCAGGCTGATGTAGGGCCTGCGCCGCCACGCTTCCGGCGCCGGCGCTACGCGCTGCCCCACACTTCGCGCGCGACGTCGACGATCAGTTCGAGCTTCTTCTTCGTCGCCGTTTCGTCGACGACCTGGCCGCTGCCACCGCCCGACGAGAATCCGCATTGCGGCGAAAGCGCGAGCTGGTCGAGCGGGCAATGCTTCGCTGCGGCGTCGATGCGGCGCTTCAGCTCGTCCTTCGATTCGAGCACCGGCGTCTTGGTGCTGACGAGGCCGAGGATCACCGTCTTGCCCTTCGGCACGAAGCGCAGCGGCCGGAAATCGCCGGCGCGGTCGGTGTCGTATTCGAGGAAATAGCCGTCGACGTTCACCTGGTTGAACAGCACCTCGGCGATCGGCTCGTAGCCGCCTTCGGCCATCCACGCGCCCTTCAGATTGCCGCGGCAGAGATGCATGCCGACGGTCATGGCCGCGGGCTTCTTGGCGATGGCCGCGTTGATGAGCTTCGCGTAGGTGCGCGTGAGCTCGTCGGGATCCTCGCCGCGCGCGACGACGTCGTGGCGCGCCTTGTCGTCGCAATTGCACGGCATCGCGGTGTCGTCGAGCTGGAGGTAGGTGCAGCCCTCGGCGGCGAGATCGGCCACCTCGTCCTGATAAATCTTCACCAGATCGGCGAAGAACGCCTCGCGGTCCTTGTAGACGCTGGTTTCGTAGGCCTTGGGCCCGAGGAAGTAGTGCATGACCGGCGGCGAGGCGACCGTGACCTTCGGCGTGCCCTTCTTCACCGCGGTTTTCAGGAATTTGTAGTCGTCGGCGATGATGCGGTGCTTGCGCTTCAGCCGGCTCTTCGCATAGGGCGAGGAGGCGACGCCGATGATCTGCGTTTCGGTGCGGAAGCCGAGCGTGCCGTCGCGCAGGCCGAAGCCCTCGACGGAATCGATGAAGCCGGCCGACCAGCCGCGCCGGCGGAACTCGCCGTCGGTGACGGAGCGCAAGCCGAGCCCTTCCTGGAACGCCACGATTTCGCGCACGCAATCGTCCTGCACCTTCGCGAAGCCGGCGGCGTCGAGCGTCCCGGCCTTGTGCGCGCGCGCGGCCTCGATCAGGCGCTGCGGGCGCAGGAAGCTGCCGATGTGCTCGGCGCGGAACGGCGGCTTGAGGCGCGTCTGGACGGTCATCGTTACCTCTTGGTCGACATCAGGTCGGGCAGGAACAGCGACAGGACCGGCAATGCCACGAGCACGGCGACCCTGACGCAGTCGGCGATGATGAAGGGCGTGACGCCGCGGAAGATCGTCGACAGCGGCGTGTCGGGCAAGAGGCTTTTCAGCACGAAGACGTTGAGGCCGATCGGCGGCGTGATCAGGCTGATTTCGATGACGACGACGACGATGACGCCGAACCAGATCAGCGTGCGTTCCGGGCTGCCCAGCCCAAAATCCAGCCCAACGACGATGGGATAGAAGACGGGCACGGTGAGCAGCAGCATCGAGATGCTCTCGAGGATGCAGCCCAGCACGACGTAGATCAGAACGATGAGCGCCATCACCGCATAGGGGCCGAGGCCGGCGCCCTTGATCCAGTCGGCGATCAGATTCGGGAATCGCGCCACGTTGATGAAATTGGCGAACAGCAGCGAGCCGATCAGGATGATGAACAGCATCGCCGAGGTGCGCCCGCTCTCGGCCAGGATGCGCACGAGGAGGCGCCAGTTGAGCGTGCGCCGCGCGAGCGCGATCAGGAACGCCCCGCCCGCGCCGATGCCCGACGCTTCTACCGGCGTGAACAGGCCCGCATAGAGCCCGCCCATCACCAGTGCGAACAGCAGCAGCATCCCCCACACGCCCTTGAGCGCATACACGCGCTGGGTCCAGGGCAGCCGCTGGCCGGGCGGCCCGGCGGCGGGATTGAGCCGCGTCGTGACCACCACGGCGCCGACATAGAACAGCGTGCCGACGATGCCCGGCAGGATGCCGGCCGCGAACAGCTTGCCGATGTCGGTCTGCGTCATGATCCCGTAGAAGACGAACGCCACCGAGGGCGGGATCAGGATGCCGAGCGTGCCGCCGGCGGCGATCGCGCCGGAGGCGAGGCTGTCGGCATAGCCGTAGCGGCGCATCGGCGGCATCGCCACCTTCGTCATCGTCGCCGCCGTCGCGAGGCTCGATCCGCACACCGCCGAAAAGCCGGCGCAGGCGACGACCGTGGCCGAGGCGAGCCCGCCGCGATAATGACCAAGCCACGCATTCGACGCGTCGTAGAGATCCTGCGAGATTCGCGAATAGGCGATGAAATTGCCCATCAGGATGAAGAGCGGCAGGACCGAGAAGTCGTAGTTGAACACCGTGTCCGAGGCCAGCTGCCCGATGCTGCGCAGCGCCGGCGAGACTCCGACCAGGATGGAGAAGCCGAGAAATCCCACGAAGGCCATGCCGAACGCGATCGGCACTTCCAGGAACAGCAGCAGGAACAGCAGCACGAAGCCGCCGAGTACGGCCCATACCTCCATCGCTCAGACGCCCCCGATCTCGGGCGGCTTGAACGTGCCGCGAAGCTTCAAGGCAGATTGCAGCAGCGCCACGATCACCGTCGCCGCCGTCAGTACGCTCATCGCGTAGACATAGGGGCCGAGCCGGACGCCCAGGAACATCAGCCGCTCGTTCTGCGCGGTGAGCGCGCCGGCCTGAATCCACAATTCGCGCGCCCACGCGACGCAGAGAACGGCCACGAACAGCGTCACCGCGAAGCGCTTGATGCGCTCGCCGCGGCCGCTGAAGAAGCCGTTGAACAGGCCGATCGTGACGTGCTCGTCGGTCGCCGTGACGAGCGGCAGCGCGACGAACACCATCGTGCCGAGCGCCAGGCGCGTCAGCTCGAACGCCGCCGGCAATGGCGCATCGAACTGCCGCCCGATCACGTCGACGAACGTGATCGCCATCATCGCGAACACGATGATGGCGAGCGCCACGCCGAGCAGCTTCAAGATCGGGCCGAGAAGCGGAATGTCTTTCAACGCGGACTCCGGCGGCGGCGGTTCCGCTCCCGCGCGGACGCGGGAGCGGAGGGCGGCTACATCTTCGCCGCTTCGTCCTTGAACATCTTGAGCGCGGCGGCGCCGTCGACGCCCTTGGCCTTGGCCTTTTCGATCCACTCCTTTTCGATCGGCGCCAGCGCCTCCTTCATCTTGGCCAGCAGATCGCCCTCGGCCTTGGTGGCGGTGACGCCGAGCTTGGTCAGCCGCTCGAGGCCGGTATCTTCCTCGCGCTGCCAGCGCGTGCCGAGGTGCTTGGCCAGCGCCTCGCCGGAGACCTTGTCGATCGCGGCGCGGTCTTTCTCGGGCAGCGCGTCCCACTTCTTCTTGTTGATGACGACGAAGAAGCTCTGGCTGTAGAGGCCGCCGGGCACGATCGTCGCGTATTTGATGAAGTCCTGGATGTTGAAGTTGAGAATCGCCTCGCTGGTGAACATCGTGCCGTCGGCGACGCCCTTCGACAGTGCATCGCGCGACTGGGTGGCCGGCAGCGAGATCGGCGTGGCGCCGAACTTCTGGAATAGCGCGGTCGTGGTGGCGTTCGCGGCGCGGATCTTGAGGCCCTGGAAATCCGCCACCGAATTGATCGGCCGCTTGTTGTTGTAGATGTGGCCCGGCGGATGCACGTGAACGGCCAGCGTGTGCACGCCGGCCGGATGCATGCCGGTCTTCTCGAACAGCGCCTTGTAGACGCGCCAATAGGCGACCGAATCTTTGTCGGAGCCGTGGCCGATGAACGGCAGCTCCACCATCTCGGCCAGCGGATAGGTGCCGGGCGTGTAGCTGTGCACGCCCCAGGTCATGTCGGCGATGCCGTCGACGGCGAGCTGCATCTGGCGCGGCGGCGCGCCGAGCGACTGGGCGGTGACGTCGATCTTCACGCGCCCCTCGGTCGCCTTCTCGATCATCGCGAAATAGCCGAGCATTCCGTCCTTGTGGAAGAAATGCGTCGGCGGCAGCCAGTTGTTGTAGCGCAGGGTCGTCTGGGCCGACACGGCCGAAGCCGCGGCGACAAGTGCGAGACCGGCGGCGCCGGCCAGCATGGTCTTTCTCATGGCACGTCCTCCCTTGGCTTTTATTATCAAGTGATACTATAGCCCGGCCGCCGCCCGCGTTGAAGGGCGGGCATGGCCCCTCCTCATCCGCCCCACACCTCTTGCGCGGTTTCCACCACGAGGGCGAGCTTGCGCTTTTCGTCGTCGATCGTCACCGGATTGCCCATGAAATTGCTGGCGAAGCCGCATTGCGGCGAGAGGCAGAGATGGTCGTGCGGCATGTGCCGCTCCGCCTCGCCGATACGGCGTTTCAGCGCTTCCTTGCTTTCCAGCACCGGCGTCTTCGACGACACCAGGCCGAGCACGACCGATTTGCCCTTCGGCACGTGGCGCAGCGGACGGAAGTCGCCGGCGCGGTCGCTGTCGTATTCCATGAAGAACGTGTCGATGTTCACGTTGCGGAACAGCACTTCGCTCACGTATTCGTAGCCGCCGCGGCCCATCCATTTGCCCCGGTTGTTGCCGCGGCACATGTGCATGCCGAGCGTGACGCCCTTGGGCATGCCGGCGGCGATGCGGTTGAGCACGCTGGCGTACATCTCGACGATCTTGTCCGGATTCTCGCCGCGCTTCCGGATCGCCTCCTGCCCGCGCGGATCGCACAGCAGCGGCCAGGTCACGTCGTCGAGCTGGACATAGGTGCAGCCGAGCGCCGCGAGGTCCTTGATCTCGGCGAGCCAGATGGCGACGGCGTCGTTCCAGAACGCGTCGAGATCGGGATAGGCCTTGGCGTCGATGGCCGGACGCCCGCCCCAGAAGTGCAGCATGGTCGGCGCCGGCAGCGTGGCCTTGGCCGTCCGCGACGTCGCCGTCTTCAGGAACTTGAAATGCTCGGTGAAGATGCCGCCCTTGCGCGTGAGCTTGCCCGTCACCTGCACGAGATGGCCGGGCAGCTTCTCCACGCCGCCTGCGTCCTCGAACGGCATCGCGGCCGAGATCGTCTTGCTGGCATCGACGAAGGTGATCGACGTGCCGCCGAGCGCGAGCAGGAAATCCTGATACCAGGAGCGCCGCCGGAACTCGCCGTCGGTGATCGATTGCAGGCCGGCCTGCTCCTGGAGCTTCACCGCGTCGCGGATCGCCTCGTCCTCGATGCTCTTGAGCTCGGCATACATCGTGGACTTGGCGACGGTGCGATACTGATCGCCCTCGATCGCCGCGCGCGCCTTCAGGAGCTTTTCGGGCCTGAGCAGGCTGCCCACATGCTCCGCGCGGAATGGCGGTGCGCCCATCGTTCCTCCCTCTCGTCTGGCATTCGCCGTCTTTTGCCGCGACTCTAGGCGCGCCCGGAAACGCCCTCAAGCGCGTGGCGGCGTTTCTTATAGGATGGGAATCGGCGCGACGGCGCCTCACAGTCGGCCTTGATCGGCGCCGGCCCCGCCGCCAAAATCGCGGGGCCGTTTTCTCCCGCAGCGGCCGGCCGCGCCGCGAAACACGCACGACAGTAGCGAACCCATGCGCAGACCGCACCGCAACACCTCGCACCGCGCCGCCGTCGGCCTCGCCATCGCCGCATTCGCCGCCGCGCTGGCCGGCGCCCCAGCCGGGAGCCGCGCACAAAACAATGCCAATGAGCTCATCGCCGAGATCGTCCGCAAGGCGACGGCCGGCGAGAGCGAATCCGGCTTCTGCGCGACGACCGGGTGGCGGCTCGAAACGGCCGCCACGCACGATTCCAATATCGCGATCTACGAAACCGGCGCGGCGGGCGCGTCGAAGACCTTCATCAACCGGGTAAGCGGCGAGACCGACTATTGCGCCTATCTGCGGATCGCCGCGGTGTTCTCGGAGCAGGGGCAGCGCTGCGTGCGCGCGGAGCTTTGGCTTTGCTCGGTCGGCGGCCAATGCCGGCCGGCGCGCTTCCGAGGCTGCCGCGCACCGGATACCTGGAAATGGACGGCGGAACCCTGAGCACGCGCCGCGTCGGGGGCGATCACTCCGGCAGCGCGCCGGTCATCTCCTTGATCCACGACGCGTCGGCGCCCAGCGTCGCGAGCTCGCGGGCGGCCTCTTCCTTCGTCTGCGTCACGCATGGAATCACCTGCGGCGCGTCGCCGTCGTCCGGCTGGCAGGCGAATTCGAGGCGAAAACCGCTGGGATCGTAGAAATAGATTCCGAGCAGGCCCGGAAGCTGCGGGATCGGCCCGTTGTAGGGGATCTTGTGCCGCTTGAGGCGCGCTTCGATGTCCTTGAAGCGGGCCGGCGTCACCACGAACGCGCAATGCTGCATCGCGCCGATCGCGTTGCGGTTGGCCTTGGGCTCCTTGCCCGGCGGAATTTCGAAGAACGCCAGCAGGCTGTCGTTACCCATGTCGAAGAAATAGTGGCGGATATCCTCGTAGGGCGGGTTGCCGCGATTGCCCGGCCCGGTGCCGAGGCCGTGCGGCACCTTCATCGCATGAACGAGCGGCATGCCGAGGACGCGGGTGTAGAACTCCGTCGTCTTCTTCATGTCGTCGGTGCACAGCGCCAGATGGTGCACGCCGCGCGTCGTGGACTTCACCGTCGTCACGCGCTTGCCGGCTACGCCGCCTTCCATGGCCACGCTCCTTCGTCGAATTGCGTTACCCCGTCAGGATAGGCCCGATAGCGCCGTGACGGAAGCGCCCAACGCGGGCAGGGCCGCCATGCACGGTCCGCAAACGGCCCGCGGCAACCTTGACCGTGCTCCGGCGGCCGATAAGGTTCGGGGCGGCCGATTCAAGAAGCGCCAACACATCGAGGGAGGCCGCTCATGGACGATATGGTGGCTCGAGACCGCGCCGCGCCGGGCGCCGGCGCCGCGACGAAACCGCTCACGCGCGGCGTGCATCATCTGGCGCTCAACACCGACGACATGAAGGCGACGATCGACTTCTGGACCGAGGTGCTGGGCATGCCGCTCATCCACGCCCTGAAGGTGCCGAAGGGCGCCTCGGGCCCGCTCAACCGCGGCAACCCGCCGTTCGAGGACATGCGCCACTATTTCTTCGACATGGGCAACGACTCGACGGTGGCGTTCTTCGAGATTCCGAAAGGCGCCAAGGCGCAGGCCGACCGCGACGACATCGGCGGCATGCAGCATTGCTCCTTCTCGGCCACGCCGGCGGCGTTCGAAGAGCTTCAGAAGCGCCTGAAGGCGCGCAAGATCGAGTTTCTGGGGCCGATGCTGGTCCTGCCCGGCGTGCATTCCATCTATTTCTACGACAACAACGGCATCCGCCTCGAAGCCACGTGCCACGGCGCCGACGGCGCGAACCAGCAGATCATCAAGGGCGTGACGCAGACGAAGGCGGTGGCGCGCGCCGAGCTTTCGACCATCACCACCGACGAGGCATGGCTCGCGAAGGCGACGGCGGCGATGCCCGACTAGCGCGGCCCGGCCGAAACGGGCGCGGGATCGGCGTCGGCCGCCTTTTCGGCGAGCGCGAAATAGAGGTTCGCGAGATCGCTGCGGCGCGCGAGCGCGGCCGATTCTTCGTGCAGCGCGATCCGGCCCTTGATCATGACATAGACGCGGCGGGTCATCGCGAGCGCGATATCGACCTTCTGCTCGACGAGCAGGATCGTGAGGCCGCTTTCCTGCAGGCGCGCCAGCGCGCGCCGGATTTCGCCAACGATGAGCGGCGCGAGGCCGAGGAATGGTTCGTCGAGCAGCAGCAGCCGCGGCGCCGACATCAGCGCCCGGCCGATCGCGAGCATCTGCTGCTCGCCGCCCGAGAGCGTTCCGGCGCGCTGCCCGGCGCGCTCCCTGAGGCGCGGAAACAGCTCGTAGACGAAGCCGTAGCGTTCTTCGACGCTGTGGCCCGGGCGCGAGCCGATCCGCATCGCGCCGAGACGAAGATTGTC
>CAZUYG010000005.1:0-18232 GCA_964624265.1 uncultured Candidatus Odyssella sp. | reverse complement strand
AGCAGCGGCACCGGCCGCGCCGGATCGAGCGCCACGCGGATCTCGCTCGGGCGCTCGACGAAGCGGATCAGCGCCTCGAGCGCCTCGCGTTCGATCGCGTCGCGCGCGCGGGCGCGTTCGGCGCGGAGATCGGCCAGCACGCGCGCCAGAGCATCGGCCTCGGAGAGGCCGCGCTCGGCCGCATAGGCCTTGAGCAGCCGGCTGACCAGCGAGCGGTCCTTGAACGAGACCGAGGCGTGGACGAGCGTCGTCGTCGTTCCGGCCGAGAGCAGCGCGGCGCCGTCGCGGATGCCGCGCGCCGGCACGTTGCCGAGCCTGAGGTTCACCAGCACCTCGCCGAGATCGGAAACCGCGAGCTGCACGTCGCGCAGCTCGAACTGGCCGGTTTCCTCGTCGAGGCGGTAGCGCACGAAGAGATCGCTGGTGGTGCGGCCATAGCCGGCGCGGTCGAGCAGGCGCTGCGCGCCGGCGGCGGGGCCGGTGGAGACGCCGACGATCGAGCCGAGCTGGTTCGAGGCGCGCGCCAGGCTGGTGAGCGCCGTGGACGGAACCTGCGCGCGCTTGATCTCGATATCGGCGTAGCGCGGGGTGCCGCCGCTGCGCCAATCGAAATCCTTCACCGCCACGCTCTCGGCCCGGATGCGGTCGCCGTCGAGCGTGACGAATTCGACGTTCGTCATCACGATCGACTGCGACAGGAGGTCGGCCCGGACGGCGCCGTAGCGGAACTCCTTCGTGAACTTCCGCATGTCGCGCGCGAATTTCTGCGCCTGCTGCTGCACCTTCGCATTTGCGAAATGGTCGGCCGCGAAATAGCCGCCCGTGCCGACCGCAACGAGGGCGGCGATGCCGACGATCCAGCCCTTTCTCATGCCTGCCCTCTGCCGGTAACAATGCGGCCCGGAAGCCACTATAGTCCGGCCAAGGCGGTTTTGTGGCAACCGTTTGCCCCGCCCCGCCGTACGAAGGACCGATGCACGCCCTCGCCAAATCCGACGTCGCCCAGCCCCGCGCGATCATCGACCGCCGCGCGCTGATGGAGCGCCTCGACATGCTCGCCCGCGGCCGGGCGGCGGCCGATCAGCGGGCGCCGGCGCTGTCGGCGTTCAAGGAGGCGCTGGCCGACGGGCGCGCCGAAATCCGGCGCCGCTTCGAGGCCGACGGCGACGCCCGCACGCGCGGGCGCGAGGCGGCGACGGCCTACGCCTACCTCGTCGACCAGCTCATCCGCGCGCTCTACGATTTCGCGTTCGAACGCGTCTATCCGAATCCGAACCCGACCCAGGGCGAACGCAAGGCCGTGATCGCCACCGGCGGCTACGGGCGCGGCGAGCTGGCGCCGCAATCGGACATCGATCTTCTGTTCCTGCTCGCCTACAAGCTGACGCCGCATGCGGAGCAGGTGATCGAATACATGCTCTACATGCTGTGGGATCTCGGCCTCAAAGTGGGCCACGCCACGCGCTCGGTGGACGAATGCGTGCGCATGGCGAAGCAGGACCAGACGATCCGCACCGCGCTGCTGGAAGCGCGCTATCTTTGGGGCGATGCCGGGCTCTATCGCGAGCTGCGGACGCGGTTCCGCGAATTGGCGGCCGCCGAGGGCGCCATCGCCTTCGTCGAGAAGAAGCTCGCCGAGCGCGACGAGCGCCACGCGAAGATGGGCGATTCGCGCTACGTCGTGGAGCCCAACATCAAGGACGGCAAGGGCGGCCTGCGCGATCTCCACACGCTCTACTGGATCGCCAAATACATCTATCAGCTCGACGACCCGGCCGATCTCGTCGAGCACAACGTCTTCACCCGGCGCGAGGCGGCGAAGTTCGGCCGCGCGCACGATTTCCTCACCACCGTGCGCTGCCACCTGCACTATCTCACCGGCCGGCCCGAGGAGCGCCTGACGTTCGACGTGCAGCCGGCGCTCGCGCGGCTCATGGGCTATGGCGACCGGCCCGGCATTTCCGGCGTCGAGCGCTTCATGAAGCACTACTACCTCGTCGCCAAGGACGTGGGCGATCTGACGCGCATCTTCTGCGCCGCGCTCGAGGCCGAGCACAAGCGCAAGCCGCGGTTCCGCTTCTCGCTGCTGCCGAAAAAGCGCGAGATCGTGGGCTTCCAGGTGCAGGATGGGCGCCTGAACATCGCGAGCGAGGACGCGTTCCGCGACGATCCCGTGAATTTCCTGCGCCTCTTCCATGCGGCGCAGGAGCACGATCTCGACATCCATCCGGCGGCGCTCAGGCTCATCACCCAGCAGCTCGGCCTCATCGACAACGCGCTGCGCGAGAATCCGGAAGCGAACCGCCTCTTCCTCGAAATGCTCACCTCGCGCAAAGCTCCGCAGGTGGCGCTGACGCGGCTCAACGAGGCCGGCGTGTTCGGCCGCTTCGTGCCCGATTTCGGCCGCGTCGTGGCGCTGATGCAGCACGACATGTATCACGTCTACACCGTGGACGAGCACACGATCCGCGCGATCGGCCTGCTGCACGAGATCGACACCGGCCAGCGCAAGGACGATCACCCGCTCGCCTCCGAGATCGTGCACAAAGTGTCGTCGCGCCGTGCGCTCTACGTCGCGGTGCTGCTGCACGACATCGCCAAGGGCCGCGGCGGCGACCATTCCGAGATCGGCGAGCAGATCGCGCACGTTCTGGGCCCGCGCTTCGGGCTCACGCCCGAGGAAACCGAGAACGTGGCGTGGCTCGTGCTGCACCACCTCGACATGAGCAAGACGGCGCAGAAACGCGACATCGACGACCCGAAAACGATCGCCGATTTCGCGACGTTCGTGCAGTCGCCCGAGCGCCTCCGCCTGCTGCTCGTGCTGACCGTCGTCGACATGCGCGCGACGAGCCCCAAGATCTGGAACAACTGGAAGGCCTCGCTGCTGCGCGAGCTCTATTTCCGGACCGAAGAGCTGCTGGCGGGCGCGCCCACGGGCGCGAACGTGGCCGCGCGCGTCGATCGCGCGAAGGAGGCGCTCGTCAAGCGGCTGAAGCACTGGCCGGTGGCGGAGATCGAAGAGCACCTGGCGCGCGGCTATCCCGCCTATTGGCTTTCCGAGGACGCCGACATCCAGGCGCGGCAGGCCGAAATCGTGCGCCGCGCGACGAAGAGCGGCGAGCAGATCGCCGTGGACGCGCGCCACGACGCGAAGCGCTCCGTGACCGAAGTGACGATCTACACCCCCGATCACGCCGGCCTGTTCTCGCAGATCGCGGGCGCGATGGCGCTTTCGCGCGCCAACGTCGTGGATGCGCGCATCTTCACGCTGACCAATGGCTGGGCGCTCGACACCTTCTACGTCCAGGACGCCGAGGGGCAGCCTTTCGCGGACGAGGCGAGCCTCGAGCGCCTCCGCTCGCGCATCGCCGCCGCGCTCTCGGGAACGATCAAGCTCAACCGCGAACTGGCGGGGCGCGAATCGCTGCCGAAGCGCGCGCACGTGTTCCAGGTGCCGCCGCGCGTGTTCCTCGACAATGCGGCGAGCCGTTTCGCGACCGTGATCGAGGTGAACGGCCGCGACCGGCCCGGCCTGCTCTACGACGTGACCCGCGCGCTGACCGAATGCGGCCTGCAGATCACCACCGCCAAGATCTCGACCTTCGGCGAGCGCGTCGTCGACGTGTTCTACGTGAAAGACGTCTTCGGCATGAAGGTGGAGCACGAGCGCAAGCAGGAGCAGGTGAAAGCCCGCCTGCTCGAAGCCCTCGGCGGCGCCGACGCCGCGAAACCGCCCGAAGTCAAGGCGGCGGAGTGAGGACGCCCGGAGACCGGGCCGGCCGGACGATTCCGGCGGCGACTTCCTTTCTTCTCCCCGCCTTGCCGCCACCCTGCTAGTTTCTTCGCATGGCCCTCCTCCGCTCGTCGCTGATCGTCGGCGGCAACACGCTGCTCTCGCGCGCGCTCGGCTTCGTGCGCGACATCCTGATCGCCCGCGCGCTCGGTACCACGGGCATCGTCGAAGCGTTCGTCGTGGCGTTCCGCTTCCCGAACCTGTTTCGCCGCCTTGTGGCGGAGGGAGCCTTTTCCGCGGCCTTCGTGCCGATGTTCGCGAAGAAGCTCGAGAAAGAGGGCAAGCCGGCCGCACTGGCCTTCGCCGGCAACACGCTGTCGTGGCTTCTGCTGATCCTGATCGCGTTCACGATCGCCGCCGAGATCTTCATGGAAGCGATCGTGACCGTGATGGCGCCGGGGTTCCGCGACCAGCCGGCGCTGTTCGAGGCCGCCGTGCTGTTCACGCGGCTCACGCTGCCCTATCTCGCCGCGATGACGATCGTGGCGCTGCTGAGCGGCGTCTTGAACGTGAACTACAAGTTCGCGATGGCGGCGGCGGCGCCGACCCTGCTCAACGCGATCATGATCCTGGGGCTCGTTTTCGCGGTGCCGTGGTTCAAGAGCGCGGGGCACATGCTGGCCTGGGCGGTGGCGATCGCCGGAATCGCGCAATATCTCTGGCTCGGCTACGCCTGCTGGAAGGCCGGCCTGCGGATTTCGCTGCCGGTGCCGCATTTCACGGCCGCGACGAAGCGGCTCCTGAAGCTGATGGTGCCGGGCATCATCGGCGGCGGCATGACGCAGATCAACCTGCTCGTCGGCACGATCATCGCGAGCTTCATCACCGGCGCCGTTTCGGTGCTGTATTTCGCCGACCGCGTCTATCAGTTTCCGCTCGGCATGATCGGCATCGCGATCGGCACGGCGCTGCTGCCGGAGCTTTCGCGCAAGATCCACAGCGAGCCGGTGATCGCGATGTCGCTGCAGAACCGCGCGATCGAGCTTTCGATGCTGCTGACGCTGCCGGCGGCGACGGCGCTGGTGGCGGTGGCCGAATCGATCTGCACCGTGATGTTTCAATACGGCCGCTTCACGCCGGCCGATGCGCACGCCACGGCCGTGGCGCTCGCGGCGTTTTCGGTGGGGCTGCCGGCCTATGTGCTGATCCGCGTGTTCGCGCCCGGCTTCTATGCGCGCGAAGACACGCGTTCGCCGGTGATCTACTCGGTGGCCTCGATGGCCACGAACATCGTGCTTTCGGTGCTGCTGGTGTGGCCGCCGTTCGGGATCTTCCCGGGCCTGGGCTTCCTCGGCATCGCGATCGCGACCGCCGTGGCCGCCTGGGTGAATGCCGGGCTGCTGGGCTTCATGCTGGCGCGCCGCGGCCACTGGAAGCTCGACGCGCGCATCAAGCGGCGCATGCCGCGCCTCGTTCTGGCCGCGCTGCTGATGGCGGTCGCGCTGGTGCCGCTGGCGATGGCGCTGGCGCCCTGGATCCGCGGCGCGGTGTGGGAGCGCGTGCTCGGCATGGCCGGGCTGGTGGCGGCCGGCATGTTCGTCTATGGCGGCCTTTGCCTCATGCTGAAGGCCGCCGACGTGGGCGAATTGCGGGGCATGCTGCGGCGCAGCCGCGGCGGCAAGAAAGCCGGAAAGGGCGCGCCCCCGCCGCCGAGCTTCGACTGAGGCCGGCCCGCGAAGGTTCGCCTGCTTGACCGCCCGGCGCCCGCGAGGCTATCTCGCGCGGCTTTTCTTCAACCCCGGCTTTCCGCGACATCCATGAAACGCATCTTCTCGGGCATCCAACCCTCGGGCGGATTCACGCTCGGAAACTATCTCGGCGCGATCAAGAACTGGGTCGCGCTGCAGAAGGATTTCGAGTGCATCTACTGCATCGTCGATCTGCACGCGATCACGATGTTCCAGAAGCCCGAGGAGCTGCGCGCCAATTCGCGCCTCGGCGCCGCCACCCTGCTGGCCGCCGGCATCGATCCCGCGAAACACAAGATCATGCTGCAGAGCATGGTGCCGGCGCACGCGCAGCTCGCCTGGGTGTTCAACTGCGTGGCCCGGCTCGGCTGGATGAACCGCATGACGCAGTTCAAGGACAAGGCCGGCAAGGACCGCGACAGCGCCTCGCTCGGCCTTTACGCCTATCCCTCGCTGATGGCGGCCGACATTCTCGTCTACAAGGCGACGCACGTTCCGGTGGGCGAAGACCAGAAGCAGCATCTGGAGCTGACCCGCGACATCGCGCAGAAATTCAATCACGATTACGGCCTCGACTTCTTTCCGCTCACCGAACCGCTGATCTTCGGCGAGGCGACGCGCGTGATGAGCCTGCGCGACGGTTCGAAGAAAATGTCGAAGTCGGACCCCTCCGATTTCTCGCGCATCAACCTGACCGACAGCGCCGAGCAGATCGCCGACAAGATCCGCAAGGCCAAGACCGATCCGCATGCGGTGCCCGACGCGCCGCCGGCCTCCGAAGAAGTGCGGGCCCAGCGGCCCGAGGCCTACAACCTCATGGGCATCTACGCCGCGCTGGCCGACACGACGATGACGGCGGTGGCGAAAGAGCACGGCGGCAAGCAGTTCTCGGCCTTCAAGAACGCGCTGACCGAGCTCGCCGTCGCCAAGCTCGGCCCGATCACGGCGGAGATGCGCCGGCTCGAGAAGGATCCCGGCGCGGTGGACGCCGTGCTGCGCGACGGCTCCGAGCGCTGCCGCGCCATGGCCGATCCGATCCTCGAGGAGGTTTACCGGATCGTGGGCTTCCTCAAGCCGTAGCGCGATCCGGCGGCGCCGGTCCGTCGCCGTCGAGCCAATCCTGCCGCCCGATGTCGCGCATCGCGGCCCGAACGTCGCCGGGATTGCTGTAGCAATCGAGCAGCGGGCGCGTGTTCATCTTGCGGGTCGGGCTTTCCACCTCGGTCGGCGGAAGGCCGAGAAACCGCCACACCCCGTCCAGGCCGGCCGGCGTGAGCGTTTCCGCGTATTCGAGTTCCAGGAAGCGCTGGCGGGACTGGCGGAGCCGGTCGATGGCGGCGCGGTACATGACGACCTGCCGCTCGGTGATCTTGCAGAAATCCTGCCGGTCGAATGCGATCTTGTGATCGCCGCCATCCGCGGGCGCGTCGCGGGCGCGCTGCCACACGCCCGTTGCGAGAGCGAGCTGCCGCGACGTGTACCAGGCGAGAAGGTTGTCGCGCCGCAGCACGATCTTGGCGAGACGCTCCATCGGGCAAACGATTTCCAGCGCGACGGGGCCCTGCGCGCCGTTGAGCAGTATCTTGAAGCCATGCCGCGCGTAGCCGCGGAACCACGATTCCGCGAAGCCCAGAAAATGCCCGAGAAAGGCCGCCGGCGCGGCATCGCGCCAGTCGCGATCAAGCGCCTCGAGACCGCGGCCGCGCGGAAGGTAGGCCTGCACCTCCTGCGAATGAAACAGCTCGTGGTGGCAGATCGCGGCCGGATGGCTATCCACGATCTCGCACAACCGGGTGGAACCGGAGCGCGGCATGGCGACGATGGCGAAATGCTGCATGAACGGTTTCAGGCTGGCGCCGATTTTGGGGCGGACGCCGACAGGATTACGCGTCCATGACTAGCACCGGCCGCGGATATCGCGAAACCTTTGCACAATTGAGAGGATTTGCGCGTAACGCTGTTGGCAGGGCGGAAGGCGCCGCGTAGGGTAGCCGCAAAATCCCGCCCGCGGGGCACGCGCCGTCCGATGCAAGTCTATCTGCCCATCGCCGAAGTTTCGGTCGACGCCTTCATGCTGCTCGGCCTGGGCGGGCTGGTCGGCTTCCTCGGCGGGCTGTTCGGCGTCGGCGGAGGCTTCCTGATGACGCCGGCCCTCATCCTGATCGGCATTCCGCCGGCCGTGGCCGTGGCTTCCGGCGCGAACCAGATCGTCGCCTCGTCGATTTCCGGCGCGGTCAGCCAGTGGCGCAAGGGCAATGTCGACGTCACGATGGGCATCGTGCTGCTCGTGGCCGGCGTCCTCGGCACGGGCGCCGGCGTGCTGCTGTTCCGCCTGTTGCAGCGCGCCGGACAGATCGACCTCGTCGTTCAGCTGTCCTACGTGGTTCTGCTCGGCATCGTCGGAACGATGATGGGCATCGAAAGCGGGCGCGCGGTGCTGCGCCGGCGCGGCGGGCCGCGCCCTCCCGGCAGGCTTCACCAGCACTTCTGGGTGCACCGCTGGCCGCTGCGCATGCGCTTCCGCCGCTCGAAGCTCTACATCAGCGCCATACCGCCGGCCGCCATCGGCTTTCTCGTCGGCATTCTCACCGCGATCATGGGCATCGGCGGCGGCTTCATCATGGTGCCGGCGATGATCTACCTGTTCGGCATGCCGACGCTGACCGTCGTCGGCACCTCGCAGTTCCAGATCGTGTTCGTGACCGCCGCGACCACGCTGCTGCTGGCGGCGACGACGCACACGGTGGACGTGGTTCTGGCGATCCTGCTGATCATCGGCGGCGTGATCGGCACCCAGATCGGCACGCGCATGGGCCAGCTGCTGCGCGGCGAATACCTGCGCGGCCTGCTCGCGGCGATGGTCGTGGCGATGGCGATCAAGCTCGCCTGGGACCTGGTCGCGGCGCCGCTCGATCTCTTCTCGATCGCGGTGGGCAAGTGATGCCGCAGCGGTGCGTCCTCGCGGCGCTGGCGCTGCTGGCGGCGGCGGCGTTCGCGGCGCCGGGCGCGCGCGCGCAGCAGGTGATCGCCGACCTTTCGCGCCATCTCGTCGCCATCACCACCGGCTTTGCCGGCGCCGAGGTTCTGCTGTTCGGCGCGGTGGACGGCGAAGGCGACGTGATCGTGACCGTGCGCGGGCCGGAGGGCGACGTCGTCGTGCGCCGCAAGAGCCAGGTGAACGGCATGTGGATCAACACCGAGTCGGTCACGTTCAGCGGGGTGCCGGGCTACTACGCGGTGGCCTCGACCAAGCCCATCGACGACATCATCACGGCGCCGGTGGCCGAGCGCGAGCAGATCGGCGCCGAGCGCCTGCGCCTCGAGCCCGAGCGCAACATTCCGCCCGAGACGGTGGTGCTGTTCCGCCGCGCCCTGCTGCGCAACATGGAGCGCAACGGCCTGTTCCAGCCGCGCACGGCGACGATCCGCTTTCTCGGCCAGCGCCTGTTCCGCGCGGATATCGTGTTTCCGGCGAACGTGCCGACCGGCCTCTATACGGTGAACGTCTATCTGGTGAAGGGCGGCCAGGTGGTGAGCGCGGCCACCACGCCGCTTTCGGTGAGCAAGATCGGGCTTTCCGCCGAGATTTTCGATTTCGCCCAGAACCGCGGCTTGAGCTACGGCGTGATCGCCGTGGCCTTCGCCGGCTTTGCGGGATGGGCGGCGAGCCGCCTGTTCCAGCGCGGATAAGAGGGGGGACGCGATGGCCGATACCGAAAGCGCCGCGGCCAAGGCCAAACGCCGCAAGCAGCAGGAGCGAATCTTCCTCGTCGTCGTCGACAACACCGAGGAAATGCGCGTGGCGCTGCGCTATTCGGCGCTGCGCGCGAAGGCCACCGGCGGGCGCGTGGCCCTGTTCACGGCGATCGAGCCGGCCGAGAGCCATACCTGGCAGGCGGTCGCCGATCGCATGGAGGAGGAGCAGCGCGCCGAAGCGGAGGCGATGATGCAGCGCTTCGCCGAGGAAGTGGTGAAGCTGTCGGGCAAGACGCCGGTGATCTTCATCCGCCCGGGCATCGCGCGCGACGCGCTGCTGAGCCTCATCGACGAGGAGCCGAGCGTTTCGATCCTGATCCTCGCCGCCGGCACGGGCCGCGGCGGGCCCGGGCCGCTGATCTCGGCGCTGACCGGAAAGTTTTTTCCGCGGCTCTCGATCCCGCTGACGATCGTGCCGGGAACGCTGACCGACGAGGAAATCGACGCGCTGACGTGAACCGGCGCGGGATGGGGCGGGCTTGGAACCCGCCCCGGCATCGCCGCCGCGCTAGCCCTCGTACTTGAACGAGAGCGAGACGCGCGAACGGTAGGCGACGACCTTGCCGCGCTCCACCTTGCAATCGAGCTTCGTCACTTCGGCGACGCGGAGGTCGCGCAACGTCTTGGACGCGGTTTCGATCGCATTCTTCGTGGCGTCTTCCCACGAGGTCTTGCTGGTGCCGACGATTTCCGTGATGCGGTAGACGCCTTCTTTGCTGGCCATCGAGCGCTCCTCCAACTGGTTTTGGTGGCGCGCGCACCGGCCGGACGCCCGGCCCATCGCACGCGCGTCACGAAACCATCATAGAGGAAGAGCCGGGCCTCGGCGAATCCGCGCGCCTCACTCCGGCGGCTTGATCATGCGGCCGAGCGGCTGGCCGCCGAAGACGTGGATATGGAGGTGCGGCACCTCCTGATGCGCGTGCGCGCCGTTGTTGGCGAGGATGCGGTAGCCGGGCTCGGTGACGCCGAGCAGCTTCGCGGTTTCGCCGATCGCGCGCACGAAGCCCTCGATTTCGGCGGCCGAGGCCTGCGCCGCGAAATCGGTCATCGTCACATAGGCGCCCTTCGGAATGACGAGCACGTGGATCTTGGTCTGCGGGCGGATGTCGTGGAACGCCAGCGCATGGGCGTTCTCGTAAACCTTCTTGCACGGAATCTCGCCGCGCAGGATGCGGGCGAAGATGTTGCTCGGATCGTAGGCCATCGCATTTTCCTGAGTTACGCGGTCGACGCCGTGCATAGCCTTTCCTGTCGTCCCCGCGAAGGCGGGGACGACAAGGGAAGATCAGGATTTCGGCCGCGCCGCCTTCTCGGCCAGCCCGGACGTGCCCTCGCGGCGCGCGAGCTCGGCCCACACGTCGGCCGGCTTGACCTCTGCGGCGGCCCACAGGACCAGCAGGTGGTAGAGGAGGTCGGCGCTTTCGCGCACGATCTCGGCCGGCGTGCCGGCCGCGGCGGCGATGACGGTTTCGGTCGCTTCCTCGCCGAGCTTCTTCGCGATTTTGCCCTTGCCCTCGCCCAGCAGCTTCGCGGTGTAGGACGACGCCGGATCGCCGCCCTTGCGGCTTGCGATCAGCGAGAACAGTCGTTCCAAAACATCGGCTTTATGTACGGCGTTTGCCATCGTGACCCGCTTATCTCGCAACTGCGAGATGACTTTGCTGCACTTATGTTGCGCGGTAAGATTATGATATTATTGCATTCTAATCGGAATGCCCGCTTTGGCCATGTGCTCCTTGGCCTGGTGGATCGAATAGGTGCCGAAGTGGAAGATCGAGGCGGCGAGCACCGCCGAAGCGTGCCCCTCTTTCACCCCCTCCGCCAGATGTTCGAGCGTTCCGACGCCGCCCGAGGCGATCACGGGAATCGGCACCGCATCGGCGACCGCCCGCGTGAGCGGAAGGTCGAACCCGGCCTTGGTGCCATCGCGGTCCATCGAGGTGAGCAGGATCTCGCCGGCGCCATATTCGGCCATGCGCCGCGCCCAGCCGATCGCCTCGATCCCGGTGGGGTTGCGGCCGCCATGGGTGAACACCTCGAAGCGGCCTTCCCCCACCCGCTTCGCGTCCACGGCCACGACGATGCACTGGCTGCCGAACTTCTCGGCCGCCTCTTTCACGAATTCCGGCCGCTTCACCGCGGCGGTGTTGATCGCCACCTTGTCGGTGCCGGCCAGCAGCAGCTTCCGGATGTCCTCGATCGTGCGCACGCCGCCGCCGGTGGTGAGCGGCATGAAGCACTGGTCGGCCGTGCGCGCGACCACGTCGAGGATCGTGTCGCGGTTCTCGTGGCTGGCCGTGATGTCGAGGAACGTCAGCTCGTCGGCGCCCTCGCGGTCGTAGACCTTCGCCTGCTCGACCGGATCGCCGGCATCGACGAGGTTGACGAAATTCACGCCCTTGACGACGCGGCCGTCCTTCACGTCGAGGCAGGGGATGATGCGGACCTTGAGCGTCATGCCGCCACCTTCAGCGCTTTCGCCGCATCGATGCGGCCGTCGTAGAGCGCGCGGCCGATGACGACTCCGGCGATGCGTCCATCGGCCTTGAGCGCCTCGACGTCGGCCAGGCCGGCGACGCCGCCCGAGGCGATCACCGGGATCGCCGTGGCGCGCGCGAGCGCCGCCGTGGCCGCCACGTTGACGCCCTGCAGCGCGCCGTCGCGGTCGATGTCGGTATAGATGATCGCGGCCACGCCCGCATCGGCGAAGGCGCGCGCGAGGTCTTCGGCCGTCGTCTCCGAGGTTTTCACCCAGCCCTCGGTGGCCACCTTGCCGCCGCGCGCATCGATGCCCACCGCGATGCGGCCCGGAAAGCGCTTGCACGCCTCTTTCACCAGCGCCGGCTTCGTGAGCGCCACCGTGCCGAGGATCACGCGGCGGATGCCCTTGGCCAGCCAATCCTCGATCCGCGCCATGTCGCGGATGCCGCCGCCGAGCTGCGCCGGAACCTTGATCGCGCGCAAGATCGCCTCGACCGCCGCGCCGTTGACCGGCTTGCCCTCGATCGCGCCGTTGAGATCGACGAGATGGATCCAGGCGAAGCCCGCGCGCTCCCACTGCCGCGCCTGATCGGCCGGATCGGCGTTGAACACGGTGGCCGCGCTCATCTCGCCGCGCAGCAGCCGCACGCACTGGCCGTCTTTGAGATCGATCGCGGGGTAGAGGATCATGGCCGCCATTGCAGGAAATTGCCGATCAGCGCGAGGCCCGTCGCCTGGCTCTTCTCGACGTGGAACTGCGTGCCCACCATGTTGTCGCGCCCGACGATGGCGGCGAAGCGGCCGCCATAATCGCACGAGGCCAGCACATGGCGCGGCTCGGCGCAGCGCATGATGTAGGAGTGGACGAAATAGACGTGGCAGCCGGGCGCGAGGCCGGCGAGCACGGGATGCGGCGCGAGGCCGATCAGCTCGTTCCAGCCCATGTGCGGGATCTTCAGCGACGCGTCGGACGGCGTCATCGCCACGACGTCGCCGGGCAGCCAGCCGAGCCCCCGATGCACGCCATGCTCGAGCCCGCGCTCGGCCATGAGCTGCATGCCGACGCAGATGCCGAGGAAGGGCCGACCTTTCCGGACCACGCTTTCTTCGAGCGCCTCGATCATGCCCGGCACGGCGGCGAGGCCGCGTTTGCAGTCGCCGAACGCGCCCTGCCCGGGCAGCACGATGCGCTCGGCCGCGCGCACGTCTTCGGCGCGGCCGCTGATCTTCACGTCGAACGCAAGGCCGCGGTCGCGGGCCGCGCGCTCGCACGCCCGGGCGGCGGAGCGCAGGTTCCCCGAGCCGTAATCGACGACTACGACCGACATGACGCGCCTTTCACACGAGGATCAGCGCCAGGCCGGCTTGGCCATGGCGGGATGGTGATCGAAATAGCGGCGCTCGGCCGCGGCGGGATTTTCGGCGGCGACGATCTCGGCCAGCGCGTAGCCGCGCAGCCGCAAGGTCCAGCGCCGGAGATCCTCGGCGGCGAAGCCGACGATGGCGTGCCAGCCGAGCGTGGCCCAGAGCTGGCTCATGCTGTCGAGATCGACCAGCTCGAACAGCAGCGCGAGCCCGAGATCGCCCGCGAACAGGATCGCGGCGACGATCCACAGGCCGCACGCCAGCGCCCAGATCCAGGTGAAGACAAACGCCGCCCAGTTGAAGCCCTCGCGGACGAACTGCGCGCCGAGATCGGGCGTGAACAGCGGATCCGCCGTGCGTTTGAGATGAACCGTGTAGATGCGCATCGCTAGAGGCTTTTGCCGAGCGTTCCCTTCGTCGACGGCACGTCGCCGAGCTTCCGCGGATCGAGCTCCACGGCCTGGCGCAGCGCGCGGGCGACGCCCTTGTAGCAGCTTTCCACGATGTGGTGATTGTTCTCGCCGTAGATGTTCTCGATGTGCAGCGTGAGGCCGGCGCTCTGCGCGAAGGCCTGGAACCACTCCTTGAACAGCTCGGTATCCATCTCGCCGAGCTTCGCGCGCGAGAAGGCGACCTTCCAGATCAGATAGGGCCGGTTCGACGCATCGAGCGCCACGCGCGTGAGCGTCTCGTCCATCGGGATCATCGCGTCGCCGTAGCGCTTGATGCCGGCGCGGCTGCCGAGCGCCTTGCTGATCGCCTCGCCGATGACGATGCCGGTATCTTCGGTCGTGTGGTGGAAGTCGATGTGCAGGTCGCCCTTCGCCTCGAGGTCGAGGTCGATGAGGCTGTGGCGCGACAGCTGCTCCAGCATGTGGTCGAGAAAGCCGATCCCGGTCGCGACCCGGTATTGCCCGGTGCCGTCGAGGTTCACCGTCGCCTTGATCGAGGTTTCCTTGGTCTTGCGTTCGACCGTGGCGGTACGCGCGCTCGGCGCACCCGCGGGCCGTGCCCTGGCGGCGGCAGACATGCCTCGAAACTCCGTGTTACGGCGCGCTTTCTAACAGGGGCGGCGCGGGCGCGCCAACCGGCCGGCGCCGCAGGTTCCCGCACGGCCAACTAGGCTTCAGTTCCTATTATTGATCCAAACATTATGCGAAACATGGCGTTGCGGCCGCCTCGCGGCCGGAGCCGGTACCGCTTGTTAGGCGGTGCGACTCGCCCTAAGTATTGGACTGTAATTCCTTTCAAGACGTCGACTTGGCGTGGCCCGGCAGGCGGTGACTGCGCGAGACGTCCAGGCGCTGGTGTATGGACGCCGATCTTCTCATCACGTTGATTTTCGCGGCGATCGCGGTCTTCGTCATCCTGAAGCTGCGCAGCGTGCTGGGCACGCGCACGGGCTTCGAGAAGAAGAACGAGCCCTATGCGCCCGCCGAGCGCGGCGAAAAGGTGATCCCGCTGCCCGACCGGCGGCAGGCCGAGGCGCCGCCGATGGGCGAGGCGAAGGCGCCGCTGGATGCCGGCAGTGCGGCGATCCGCCGTGCCGATCCTTCGTTCGATCCCGACCGGTTCGTCGAGGGCGCCAAGATGGCGTTCGAGATGATCGTGACCGCCTTCGCCAAAGGCGACGAGAAGACGCTGGAGCCGCTGCTGGCGCCGGCCGTGTATGAGAGCTTCGTCGCCGACATTCGCCGCCGCCGCGAGGCGGGCGAGACGCGCGAGACGACGGTTTCCGGCATCCGGCAGGCGCGCGTCGAGCACGCGCGGCTCGAAGGCCGCGAGGCGCGCGTGACCGTGCTCATCGTCTCCGAGCAGATCAACGTGACCCGCGACCGCGAGGGCAACGTGATCGAGGGCGATCCCAAGACGGCCGAGACCGTTTCGGACCTGTGGACCTTCGCCCGCGACACGCGCTCGCGCGACCCCAACTGGCAGCTCGTCGAAACCGCGGCCGCCGATTGAGCGCGCGGTTCGCGGCGCTCGCGGTTGCCGCCGTCCTCGCAGGATGCAGCGGCGTGAGCGAGAAGCCGCCGGTTCGTTATCTCCCCGCATCGTTTGCCGACCTGCCCGGCTGGGCCGGCGCCGATCCGCGCGCGGCGCTGTCGGCGTTCCGGCTCGGCTGCCAGGCGCAGCGGCCGGCCGCCGCCCCGCTGCCCGTCGGCGCCGTGGCGCTGCGCGACGGGCTGGCCGCGGCTTGCCGCGCGGCCTCTGCCGGCGCGCCGGATGCGGCGGCGGCGCGGGCGTTTTTCGAGGCACATTTCGCGCCGTGGCGTGTCGCGGGGCCGAACGGCGCCGAGGGGCTGTTCACCGGCTATTACGAACCGACGCTCGACGCCGCGCGCGCGCGGCGCCCCGGCTTCGACACGCCGATCTACGCGCTGCCGGCCGGGGCCAAACCGGGGGCCGTGCTTCCCGCGCGCGCCGACATCGAGAACGGCGTGCCGCGGGGCTGGCGCGTTCTGTTCTGGGCGCGCGACCCGGTGGATGTGTTCACCCTGCACGTGCAGGGCTCGGGCCGCCTGGCTTTGGCCGAGGGCGGGTTCGCGCGCGTTTCCTATGCCGGCAACAACGGACACGGCTACGTCGCCATCGGCCGGCTGATGCGCGAGCGCGGCCTGCTGCCCGAGGGCGGCACCAACATGCCGGCGATCCAGGCCTGGCTGCGCGCCAACCCCGGCGCCGGCCGCGCGCTGATGCAGGAGAACCCGCGCTACATCTTCTTCCGCGAAGTGCCCGCCGGCGAAGGGCCGAAGGGCCAGCCCGGCGTGGCGCTGACCCCGCTCGCGAGCCTCGCGGTCGACCCCGCCTTCATCCCGCTCGGCCTGCCGCTCTGGCTCGACACGACCTGGCCGCTGGAAACGGGCAAAGCGCTGCGCACCCTCGTCGTGGCGCAGGATACCGGCGCCGCGATCAAAGGCCCGGTACGCGGCGACGTGTTCTTCGGCGGCGACGCCGATGCCGCTCGCAACGCCGGCCACATGGCCCAGCGCGGCCGCTATTTCCTGCTGCTGCCCCAGGCGAAGTGAACGGCGGCGGCCTCGCTTTCGCCTCTCTTTGTCGAGATTTCGTAACGGCTTCGGCCTTGACCCGGGGGCGGCAAAGCGGAGACTGCGCCGCATGGTGGAGCGCCCCAAGAATCCGTCCGTCGGCCTGTTCGCGACGTGCCTCGTCGATCTGTTCCGGCCGAGCGTGGGCTTCGCGGCGGCGAAGCTGCTGGAGGCGGCCGGCTGCCGGGTGGCGGTGCCGCGCGCGCAGACCTGCTGCGGCCAGCCCGCCTACAATTCCGGCGACAAGGCCGATGCGAAGCGCATCGCGCGTCGCGTGATCGCGACGTTCCGCCCGTTCGACTATGTGGTGGCGCCGTCGGGCTCCTGTGCCGGCATGATCAAGGCGCACTATCCGGAAGCGTTCGCCGACGATCCGCGCTGGCTGCCGCGCGCGCAGGCGTTGGCGGCGAAAACTTACGAGCTGACGGGCTTTCTGCACGACGTGATGGGCGTGCGCACCGTGCCGGGCAAGTTCGAGGGCATCGCGGCCTATCACGATTCCTGTTCCAGCCTGCGCGAGATGAAGGTGCGCGAGCAGCCGCGCGCGCTGCTCGGCGGCGTGCCCGGCCTCGGGCTTCGCGAGCTGCCGGGCCGCGACGTGTGCTGCGGCTTCGGCGGCACGTTCTGCGTGAAGTATCCCGAGATCTCGAACCACATGACCGCCGACAAGTGCCGCGAGATCGCCGAGAGCGGCGCGGACACGGTGATCGCCGGCGACATGGGCTGCCTGATGAACATCGCCGGCAAGATGCTGCGCGACGGGCGCGCGATTCGCGCCTATCACGTGGCCGAGGTGCTGGCCGGAGTCGAGGCGGCGCCGATCGGCCAGGAGAAGCCCGAAGCGGAAGAGCCCACCGCATGACCGAGATGTCGCCGCTGCACTTCAAGGAAGCGTCGGTCCGCGCGCTCGGCGATGCGGAGCTGCAGCGCGCGCTCGGCAACATGCGCCAGGGCTTCATCGAGAAGCGCAGCAAGGCCGCGGCGCGCCTGCCCGAATTCGAGGCGCTGCGCGACAAGGCGAAGGAGATCAAGGACCACGTCCTCGCGCATCTCGATCTCTATCTCGAGACGTTCGAGAAGAACTGCGTCGCCAATGGCGGCACCGTGCATTGGGCCAAGGACACGGCGCAGGCGCGCGACATCATCCTCAACATCTGCCGCCTCGTCGGCGCCGAAACGGTGACGAAGGGCAAATCGATGGTGGGCGAGGAGATCGCGATCAACGCGTTCCTCGAGGCCAACGGCATCCGCCCGATCGAGACCGATCTCGGCGAATACATCATCCAGCTCCGCAACGAGCCGCCCTCGCATCTGATCGCGCCGGCGATCCACGTGAACAAGGAGCAGGTGGCCGAGGCGTTCCGCGCCCATCACCGCGATTTGGCGCCCGAGCGGCCGCTGACCGACCGCGCGGCGCTGCTGAACGAGGCGCGGCGCGCGCTGCGCGAGCGATTCCTCGACGCCGATGTCGGCATCACCGGCGCCAACTTCCTCATCGCCGAGACCGGCTCGACGATGATCGTGACCAACGAAGGCAACGGCGACCTCACCCAGACCTTGCCGCGCATCCACATCGTGATTGCGAGCCTCGAGAAGGTGGTGCCGAACCTCGACGACGCGATGACGCTGGTGCGCGTGCTCGCGCGCTCGGCCACCGGGCAGGAGATGTCGGTCTACACGACGCTGTCGACCGGCGCGAAGCGCGCGGGCGATCTCGACGGGCCCGAGCAATTCCACGTCGTGCTGATCGACAACGGGCGCAGCAAGCTCGTCGGCACCGAATTCCAGGAGGTGCTGCGCTGCATCCGCTGCGGCGCCTGCCTCAACCACTGCCCGGTCTACGGCTCGGTGGGTGGCCATGCCTACGGCTCGGTCTATCCGGGGCCGATCGGCAAGGTGCTGACCCCGGCGCTGTACGGCCTCGACAAGGCGCGCGACCTTCCGAACGCCTCCAGCTTCTGCGGGCGCTGCGAGGAAGTGTGCCCGATGCGCATTCCGCTGCCGAAGATGATGCGGCACTGGCGCGAGCAGGAATTCCAGCAGCGTCTCGTCCCGCCGCGCCTGCGCCGCGCACTCAAGGTATGGTCGTTCGT
>CAZUYG010000004.1:8309-19135 GCA_964624265.1 uncultured Candidatus Odyssella sp. | reverse complement strand
CGTAAGGGCTGTCTTTTCCGGGGATACCCCCGACATTCATACCCATGAGGCCGGCCACGAGGTTCAGCGGCACCAGCACGCTGGCGGCCATGGTGATCACGTAGGTGCTGCGCGTCAGGCGGCGGTTGTAATAAAGCCCGATCTCTTCCTGGATCACCTGCGCGCGCTCGCGGAACTCGTCGAGGTCTTCGATGCTGCGCGTGAGCTGGTTGGCCGTCTCGGCGAGCCGCGCGCGCTCCTCGGGCGCGACCCAGTCGAGCTTTTCGTGGCTGAGGCGCACCAGCGCTTCGCGTTGAGGCGCGAGATAGCGGCGCAGCTTGATGATGCGCCCGCGCACGCCCACCAGCGTCGATTCGACATGGCTGAGCTTGCCCTCGACCAGGTCGTCCTCCTCTTCGTCGATCGCGTCCTCGAGCTGGGCCAGCACGGGCGCCACCCGGTCCACGAGCTTCTCGATCAGCGTGGCCATGAAATCGCCCATCGACGCCGGGCCCCGGCCGCCGTCGAGGTCCTGCTTGATCTCCGCGATCGAGCGCAGCGCGCGGCGCGTCAGCGTGATCACCCGCCGCCGGTCGATCAGCACGCGCAGCGAGATCATGTCCTCCGGCTCGGCGCCGGGCGTCAGGTTCACGCCGCGCAGGATCACCATCTCGTCGGGCCCCGCGGCGAGGCTGCGCGGCCGCGTGTCTTCCTCGACGAGGGCCTCGGCCACCACCGGGTCGACGCCGAAGGTTTCGACGAGAAGCTGATGGGCGAGCGGCGTGTCCCAGTCGAGGTGCAGCCAGAACATGCCCTCGGGCAGCTGCTCGCACACCGCCTTGTCCCAGGCGAGGAGCGTGCCCCCGCCTTTGCCGTCGAGCAGCCGTATCTCGGGCGGCTGGTCCTCCTCGGGCGTCATCAACGGCTCCCCGCTGCGCACTCGGGCCTTGTAGCCCTCGCCCCGCGCAGCGTCCACCGCGGGCATCGCACGGATGTTCTTCCGTGTACGAATTTATGCGACAGTCCGTCGCAAGTGGTCGTGCTGGCGTGGGCGGAGGCCATGGCGATAATCCACGCCGGAACCGGAAAACGGCGCAGCGTCTCCGGAAATTTTCAAGATTTTTCAGGCGCTGCCGCGGCCACCGATCGAGACGGGCCGCGGCGCGTTTTCCGCGTCACGAGCCGGGCAGGGTAGCGGGAATGGCGATCAGGAAAGCGGCGGCAATCATGGCCGCCTTTGTGCTCTTCGTGGGGACGTGGGCAGGCCAGGCGCTGGCCGATCAGCCGCATCCGTGGCAGCTGAATCTCCAGGAAGCGGCGTCGCCGCTCATGGATCGCATCCACAGCTTCCACAACCTGCTGCTCTACATCATCTTCGGCGTCTCGGTCTTCGTGCTGGTGCTGCTGCTGTGGGTGATGGTGCGCTACAACGCGCGCGCCAATCCGACGCCGTCCAAGACGACGCACAACACGATGATCGAGGTCGTGTGGACCGTCGTCCCGATCCTGATCCTGGTGGTGATCGCGGTCCCGTCGTTCCGGCTGCTCTACTACGCGGACAAGGCCACCGAAGCGACCGTGACCATCAAGGCGCGCGGCCATCAGTGGTACTGGTCGTATATCTACGAATCGTCGTACGAGGTCGATGCGCAGGGCAAGCCGGTGATGAAAGACGGCAAGCCGGTCGACAAGATGGCCGGCGCGCGTTTCGTGTTCGATAGCCGGATCGCCTGTCGCGGCGCCGAAAGCCCGGAAGACAAGAAAAGCTGCAGCGAGTTCGAGCAGGCCAACGGCCGCAAGCCGGTCCGTCTGCTCGACGTCGACAACGCCATCGTCATTCCGGTCGGCACGCAGATTCGCATGCTCGTCCAGGGCATGGACGTGATCCACTCCTTCGCCATGCCCTCGATGGGCGCGAAGGTGGACGCGAATCCGTTCCGCATCAACGAAACCTGGATCTACGCGAAGAAGCCCGGAATGTATTACGGGCAGTGCTCCGAGCTTTGCGGCAAGGACCACGGCTTCATGCCGATCGCCGTGCGGGCCTTGCCGCGCGCCGACTACGAGAAATGGCTCGAAGACGCGAAGAAGAAGTTCGACAAGGTCGAGGAGCCGAAGCGCGCCGAAGCGCCGGCCAAGCACTAGCGGCCCCTCGGACACCCTGACGGAAAGGTACCGGCGATGAGCCCGACGCCCACTCCCCCGCAAGCCCCGGCCGCCGATCACGGCCACGCCCGCACGGCGCACGAGGCGCACGCCCACGATCACGGGCATCACGCCAACCCCACGGGCTGGCGCCGATTCGCCTATTCGACGAACCACAAGGACATCGGCACGATGTACCTGATCTTCGCCGTCATGGCGGGGATCATCGGCACGGCCTTCTCCATCTGGTTCCGCATGGAGCTGCAGGCGCCGGGCACGCAGTTCATCCAGGACCACCACTTCTTCAACGTGCTCGTCACCGCGCACGGCCTGATCATGGTGTTCTTCATGGTCATGCCGGCGATGATCGGCGGCTTCGGCAACTGGATCGTGCCGATCATGATCGGGGCGCCGGACATGGCGTTTCCGCGCATGAACAACATCAGCTTCTGGCTGCTGATCCCGTCGTTCCTGCTGCTGCTGCTTTCGGCGCTCATCGGCGGCGGCGCCGGCACGGGCTGGACCGTCTATCCGCCGCTCTCCTCCACCGGCGCCAATCTCGGCTTCACCGGCCACGAGGGCGCCGCGGTCGACATGGCGATCTTCTCGCTGCACATCGCGGGCGCGTCGTCGATCCTGGGCGCGATCAACTTCATCACCACGATCTTCAACATGCGCGCGCCGGGCATGACCCTGCACCGCATGCCGCTGTTCGTCTGGTCGATCCTGGTCACGGCGTTCCTGCTGCTGCTCTCGCTGCCGGTGCTCGCCGGCGCGATCACGATGCTGCTGACCGACCGCAACTTCGGCACCACGTTCTTCGTCGCGCAGGGCGGCGGCGATCCGATCCTCTACCAGCACCTGTTCTGGTTCTTCGGCCACCCGGAGGTGTACATCCTCATCCTCCCGGGTTTCGGCATCATCAGCCAGATCGTCTCCACCTTCTCGCGCAAGCCGGTGTTCGGCTATCTCGGCATGGCCTACGCCATGGTCGCGATCGGCTTCATCGGCTTCATCGTGTGGGCGCACCACATGTTCACGGTCGGCATGAACGTGAACACGCGGGCCTACTTCACGGCCGCCACGATGGTCATCGCGGTGCCAACCGGCATCAAGATCTTCTCGTGGATCGCGACGATGTGGGGCGGTTCGATCCGCCTCACCACGCCGATGCTGTGGGCGGTCGGATTCATCTTCCTCTTCACGGTGGGCGGCGTCACCGGCGTCGTCCTCGCCAATGCCGGCATCGACAGCGTTCTGCACGACACCTACTACGTCGTCGCGCACTTCCACTACGTGCTGTCGCTCGGCGCGGTCTTCTCGATCTTCGCGGGCTTCTATTACTGGTTCCCGAAGATGTGCGGGCGCATGTATCCGGAGTGGCTGGGCAAGCTCCATTTCTGGGTGGCGTTCATCGGCGCGAACATCACGTTTTTCCCGATGCACTTCGCCGGCCTCGCCGGCATGCCGCGCCGCATTCCCGACTACCCGGACGCGCTCGCCGGCTGGAACCACATCGCCTCGATGGGGTCGTATATCGGCGGCTTCTCGGTGCTGATCTTCCTCTACCTCGTGTTCTACACGCTGACGAAGGGCGCCAAGGCGGCCGACAATCCGTGGGGCGAGGGCGCCACGACGCTCGAGTGGAAAGTATCGTCGCCGCCGCCGTTCCACACCTTCGAGGAACTGCCGAAGATCGAAGCGCCCGCGCATCACTAGGCGCGGCCTGACGCCAGGGACCGAACGCAGGAATGAGTCCGCCCGCCATCAGCAACGCGATCGAGCGCGACGCCGCGGCGTTGCCGCCGGGGGCCCGCCAGGCCGCCGCGGTGCACGATTCCGGCGCCACTGCCGGCGACTACCTCTCGCTGCTGAAGCCGCGGGTGATGTCGCTGGTCGTGTTCACCGGCCTCGTCGGGCTCTATCTCGCGCCGGGCGCGCTCCACCCGTTCCTCGCCTTCGTCGCCGTGCTGTGCATCGCGGTGGGCGCGGGTGCTTCGGGCGCCATCAACATGTGGTACGACCGCGACATCGACGCGGTGATGGCGCGCACGAAGAACCGCCCGATCCCCGCCGGCCGCGTGGCGCCCGGCAATGCGCTGGCGTTCGGCGTGATCCTCTCGGTGGGCGCGGTCACGCTGATGGGCGTCGCGGTCAATTGGGTGGCCGGAGCGCTGCTGGCGCTTACGATCGCGTTCTACGTCTTCGTCTATACGGCGTGGCTCAAGCGGCGCACGCCGCAGAACATCGTCATCGGCGGCGCCGCCGGCGCATTTCCGCCGATGATCGGCTGGGCCGCCGTGACCGGCGACGTCACGCTGGCGCCGCTCGTGCTGTTTCTCCTCATCTTCATGTGGACCCCGCCGCATTTCTGGGCGCTCGCGCTCTATCGCGCCGGCGACTACGAGCGTGCGGGCGTGCCGATGCTGCCGGTCGTGGCCGGTGACCGAGAAACGCGCCGGCAGATCCTGATCTATACGGCGCTGCTGGTGCCCGTGGCGCTGGCGCCGGCCTATATCGGGCTTTCGGGCCCGGTCTACGGCACGGCGGCCGCGGCATTCTCGGCCGGCTTCCTGCTTCATGCGTGGCGCGTGTTCGTCGACCGGCGCGATGCCGCGGCGAAGCGCATGTTCGGCTTCTCGATCGCCTATCTGTTCGGCCTGTTCGCGATGCTCGTCGTCGATCGGGCGATGGGCCTGGGATGGTAGCCGTGTCCCGCAACGAAGAGCGCAAGCGATATCAGCGGCGCCTGCGCGGGCGCAACTGGGCGCTGCTCGCCGTGCTCGCGGCGGTCGTGGCACTGCTCTACGTGCTGCCGTTCGTGCGGATGGGCGGGCAATGAGCGCGCGCGACATGCTCGTTCGCGGCAAGCGGCGCACGGTGCTGGCGGCCGGCGGCGCCATCGTGGCGATGCTGGCGCTCACCGCCTATTCGCCCACGCTCTACCGCATTTTCTGCGAAGTGACCGGCTACAACGGAACCACGCAGCGCGCCGCCGCCGCCGAGGCGCCGTCGCGGGCGGCGGAGCGCGTCATCACGATCCGCTTCACGGCGGAAACGCAGGCCACGCTGCCGTGGCGCTTCGCGCCCGCGCAGCGCGAGATCAAGGTCAAGGTGGGCGAGCAACGCCTCGCGCACTATGTCGCCGAGAACACGAGCGGCGAAACGATCACCGGCATGGCCATCTTCAACGTGGCGCCGCTCAAGGCCGGGCAGTACTTCGACAAGATCGCGTGCTTCTGCTTCGACGAGCAGACGCTCGGGCCGCATCAGCGCGCCGACATGCCGGTCTCGTTCTTCGTCGATCCGAAGATTCTCGCGGATCGCAATCTCGACGACGTCCACACGATCACGCTGTCCTACACGTTCACGCGCGCGGTGAAGCAGAAGCAGGCCGAGAGGCCGGGCGCCGAGCCGGCTGCGCGCATCAAGACGCCGAACTAGGCGGGCACTCCAGGCGGACAAGAAGGCGAAGCACCATGGCGGGCAACCAGAAGCACCCTTACCACCTCGTCGATCCGAGCCCGTGGCCGATCGTGGGCTCGCTCGCGGCGTTCGTGCTCGCGATGGGCGCGGTGCTCTACATGCACCCGTCGATGGTCGGGCTGAAATCGCCGGCCTTCTGGCTGTTTCTCCCGGGCCTGCTGCTCGTGCTCTACACGATGTTCATGTGGTGGCGCGACGTGGTGAAGGAGGCCGAGGTCCAGGGCCACCACACCAAGGTCGTCCAGCTCGGCCTGCGCTACGGCATGATCCTGTTCATCGCCTCCGAGGTGATGTTCTTCGCCGCGTTTTTCTGGGCGTTCTTCGACAACTTCCTCTACGGCACGGAAGCGCAGCAGATCGGCCGCGTCCACGCCAACCAGGGCCAGTGGCCGCCCGCGCATATCGAAGTGTTCGATGCGTGGGATCTGCCGTTCATGAACACGCTGATCCTGCTGCTGTCGGGCGTCACCGTCACCTGGGCGCACCACGCGCTCAAGGAAGGCAACCGGCGCGATCTCGTGCGCGGCCTCACGCTCACGGTCATCCTCGGCATCTCGTTCACCTGCCTGCAGGCAGTCGAGTATCTGGGCGCGCCGTTCTCGTTCCAGCGCGCGTTCTCGCAGGGCTGCGACTGGAGCCGGTTCATCGAAACCTGCACCCTGGTCAAGGGCGGCTCCTATCCCTCGGCCTTCTTCATGGCCACGGGTTTTCACGGCTTCCACGTGATCGTCGGCACGATCTTCCTGCTCGTGTGCCTGTTCCGGGCGCGCGCCGGACACTTCAAGCCGGATCAGCATTTCGGGTTCGAGGCGGCGGCCTGGTACTGGCATTTCGTCGACGTGGTGTGGCTGTTCCTGTTCTTCTGCGTCTACGTCTTCGGCAGCGCCGGCGCGCCGATCGCGGTGCACTGACGGGGCAGGCGCGGCGTTGACCGAGGACTGGTATCCGCCGGTCTCGCCGCTCGCCGCCGGGCTCGGGTGCAAGTGCCCGCGCTGCGGGCGCGGGCGGCTGTTCAAGGGCTTCCTCACGGTGGCGCCGGTCTGCGAATCGTGCGGCCTCGAGCTGGCGAAGCACGACAGCGGCGACGGCCCCGCGGTTTTCGTGATCCTGATCCTCGGCTTCATCGTCGTGGGCCTCGCCCTCTGGGTCGAGCTGCGCTACGAGCCGCCGTTCTGGGTGCACGCGGTGCTGTGGGCCCCGTTCATCGTGATCGGCGCCATCTTGATGCTGCGCCCGTTCAAGGCCACGTTGATCGCGCTGCAATACAAGCACCGGCGCGAAGACTACGACGCCGCCGGCTGAAGCCAACGGCACCCGCATGGCGCTCCGCCTCTTCGGCATAAGGCCGCTTCTGTGGCCCACGCTCATGACCGTGCCCGCCGTGCTCGGCGCGCTCGCGCTCGGCACGTGGCAGGTGCAGCGGCTCCAGTGGAAGAGCGAGCTGATCGCCGAGCGGCAGGCGCGGCGCGCGGCGCCGCCGCTGGCGGCGCTGCCGGAGAAATTCGATCCCGCGCAGCACGAGTTCCGCAAGGTGCGCGTCAGCGGGCGATTCGTGCACGCGAAGGAAATCCACCTCGCCGCGCTCACGCCGCGCGGCAATCACGCGTTCCACGTCATCACGCCGATGCGGCTCGACGGCGGCGGCATCATGCTCGTCAATCGCGGCTGGGTGCCGAGAGACCGCAAGGACCCCGCCACGCGCAGCGCCGGCCAGGTCGAAGGCGAGGTTTCGGTCGAAGGCTATCTTCGCGTGCCGCCGCCGCTGTCCTGGGCCCAGAACCTCGCGGGCATCAAGAACGATCCCGTCAAGAACGTCTGGCTCTATGCCGATCTTGCGGAGATGGAGCGCTTCGCCGCCCTCGGCGCGATCAAGCCCTTCATTCTCGAAATGGGCCCCGGCGAAGCGCCCGGCGGCTTTCCGGTCGGCGGCATCACGCGCTTCGAGCTGCCCAACGACCACCTGCAATACGTGATCACCTGGTATTCGATGGCGGTGATCGGGATCGTGATCTATCTCCTCTATCACCGCCGCCGCGCGCGCGAACTGGCCGGCGCTAGGCCCGCGTGAAGCTCGGGATGCGCCGCTCCGATCCATCGCGGCGCTTGTATGAGAACTCGCGATAGCTGAAGGCCAGCGAGGTCGGCAGGTCGATCGCGAACACGTCGGACTCGAGCAGATTGCGCAAGAAATCGCCGGCAAAACCCTCGAGGCGGCGCGCGAGCACGTAGGTCGGGAACCTGTCGCAGGTCAGCGCCACGAAGATGAAGCCGGAACGTGCCAGAAAGGCGTTCACGGCGCCGATCACCGCATAGTTTTCCTGCGCCGCAAAAGCGTCCTCGAAATAGTCGTGGCCGAGGATCAGCCCGTCGTCCTTGATCTTGCCCGCGTAGTCGAGCAGGTCGCGCAGGACGTATTCGTAGGTGTGGTCGCCGTCGAGATAGACGAAGTCGAGCGCCTTGTCCGGCAGCGTTGCCGCCGCGCGGTAGGAATAGGTGCGGTGGATCTGCACGCGTGCGTCGCCGTGGAACCGGTCCTGCACCGCTTGAAACGCACGGTCGTCCGCGGCGCTCGTTCGGCCGGCGGCCGGCGCGCCGCCGCGATCCGCGATGGCGGCCGCCAGAAAACGGCCGCGCGCGGCATCGTCGCCGGCGTCCTCGACGGCGCCCCAGGGATCGATCAGGTGCAGCCGGGCGGGGGCGCATTTCTCCAGCAGAATCCCGGCAAACGTGCCCTCGGCGACGCCGATCTCGGCCCCCGCCGCGCCTTTCGGCAGGAACTCCACCAGCCGCTCGCGCTCGGCCATAACGTAATACATCGGGCCTCTCCCTCCGGCCTCGCGTTGCCCGCGCGCCACGGGCGGTGCTAGAGCATCTGTAGCTTATTCACCCGGCCTCCACGCTCCGTATGACCCCCTATCAGCAGCTCGAAGCCGCGTTCCGCAAGGCGGCGCTCATCGACGAGGCGTCGGCGTTTCTCTCGTGGGACGCCTCGGTCAACATGCCGGACCACAGCGCCGAGTCGCGCGCCGAGCAGCTCGCCACGTTGCGCGTGCTCTCGCACGAAACGCTGATCGCGCCCGAAATCGCGGATTGGCTCGCGGCGGCCGAAGGCTCCAACGAAGCGCTCGGCGAATGGCAGCGCGCCAATCTCCGCGAAATGCGCCGCGCCTGGGTCCACCGTGCCGCCGTGGCGCCCGATCTCGTGGCGGCGCTCACGCGCGCCTGCTCGGCCTGCGAAATGGCCTGGCGCGAAGCCAAGCCCAAGGGCGATTTCGCTTCCGTGCTGCCGAAGGTGAAAGAGGTGCTGCGCCTCTCGGTCGAGATGGGCCAGGCCAAGGCCGCCAAGCTCGGCACCAGCGTCTACGACGCGCTGCTCGATCAATACGAGCCCGAAGGCCGCGCCGCCGAGATCGATCCCATCTTTGCCGATCTCGCCGCGTTCCTGCCCGGCGCCGTCGGGCGCGCGATCGAGACGCAGGCGAAGAACCCGGCCGAGGATCCCGAGGGCCCGTTCCCGGTCGAGCGGCAGCGCGCGCTGAGCCTCGATCTCATGCGGCGCCTCGGCTTTCCGTTCGAGCAGGGGAGGCTCGACGTCAGCCGCCATCCGTTCAGCGGCGGCACGCCCGACGACCTCCGCATCACCACGCGCTACGACGAAGACGATTTCGCGCGCGCGCTGATGGGCACGCTGCACGAAACCGGCCATGCGCTCTACGAGGCGGGCCTGCCCAAGGCGTGGCGCCGCCAGCCGGTCGGCGAGGCGCGCGGCATGGCGATGCACGAAAGCCAGTCTCTGCTGCTCGAGATGCAGGTCTGCCGCGGCCGCGAGTTCGTCTCGTTCGCCGCGCCGATCCTGCGCGAGAAGCTGGCCGGCGAAGGCCCGGCCTGGAGCGCCGACAATCTCTACCGCCTCGGCATCCGCGTCACGCGCGGGTTCATCCGCGTCGATGCCGACGAAGTCACCTATCCCTGCCACGTGATCCTGCGCTACCGCCTCGAGCGGGCGATGATCGCCGGCGATCTGGCGCTCGAGGATCTGCCCGGCGCGTGGAACGACGGCTTCAAGGAATTGCTCGGCGTCGCGCCGCCCAATCACACGCTGGGCTGCCTGCAAGACATCCACTGGTATGACGGCGCCTGGGGCTATTTCCCCACCTACACGCTCGGCGCGCTGGCCGCGGCGCAGCTGTTCCAGGCGCTGGAGCGCGCGGTGCCCGATATCCGGCAACAGATCGGCCGCGGTGAGTTCGGCGCACTGTTCGCATGGCTGCGCGAGAATGTGCATGGCCGCGCCTCGCTGCGCTCGACGCAGGAGCTTCTGGCCGACGCCACCGGCCAGCGGCTCGGCACGGCAGCCTTCAAGTCACACCTCGCGCGGCGGTATGGCGTATAATATCCGCCGCAACGGAGCGGCGAGACGGCCATGAAACTCATCGCCTATTCGATCGGCGGGCAAACGCCCGTGATCCGCCCGGCGCCCTCGTCGCGGGCCTGGCTCGACAAATTGCCCGACGCCTACGGCTATCGCTGCCTGCCGCTCAATCTGGGCAGCTCCCACGGCTGGGAAATCCTGTGTCCGGTCGGCTGCGTCGTGATGTGGAACGGGCAGGAAGGCCTCGATTCGATCGTCGTTCGCCCCGACAAGGATATCGGCTGGAGCCCCGCGAGCCACTTCGGCAGCGGCATCCTCACCTTCCATACGCGCTACCTGTTCCGCACCGAGCCCGGCTTCAACCTCTATGTCACCGGCCCCACGAACAACAGGAAGCACGGCATCGTGCCGCTCGCCGCGGTCGTGGAAACCGACTGGTCGCCCTACACCTTCACGATGAACTGGGCCTTCACCCAGGCCGGCGGAACGCGCTTCGAGGAGGGCGAGCCGTTCTGCATGATCTTCCCGGTGCAGCGCGGCCTGATCGATTCGGTCGAACCCGAGATCCGCGACCTGGCCGACGATCCCGAAACGAAGAAGCGCTACGAGACGTGGACCGTCGCGCGCGACAAGTTCAACCGCGACCTCAAGGTGTGGGATCCGACGGCGGTGAAGGAGAAATGGCAGAAGCACTATTATCGCGGCGTCTGGCCGGAGGGCGGCGAGGCCAGCCCCGCGCCCCCGCACCAGATCAAGCTGCGCGTGCGGCCCTTCGCCGAAAAATCGGGCCGCGCCGTGGCGCCGAAGCCGGATGCGCCGGTTTCGATCCAGC
Organism: uncultured Candidatus Odyssella sp.; assembly: GCA_964624265.1. Taxonomy (GTDB): domain Bacteria; phylum Pseudomonadota; class Alphaproteobacteria; order Bin65; family Bin65; genus SBBV01. Next base: position 8,321 of record CAZUYG010000004.1, on the reverse strand, counting down.
GGCCGGGCTCGG
>CAZUYG010000004.1:0-8299 GCA_964624265.1 uncultured Candidatus Odyssella sp. | reverse complement strand
AAAAACGCGTATCGTCATCAAGCGCAAGGCGAAGCCGACGGCCAAATAGGCGCGCTTCCGCGCAGTTGACGCGGCGCGGCGCTCCGTCTACCCGTTCCGGGAAACGGGGGCGCACGGTGCGTGCGCCCCTTGCGCGTTCCGCCCGTTCCCGCCTCAATCCGACGATCATGGCCGATCTCCGCTATATCAGCACCCGCGGCAAGGCGCCGGTTCTGGGCTTCGAGGACGTGCTCCTCGCGGGCCTCGCGCGCGATGGCGGGCTCTATGTGCCGGAGCGGTGGCCGAGGCTCGGCACCGGCGATCTGCGCGCGCTGCGCGGCCTCGGCTACGCCACGCTCGCCGCGCATCTGCTGCGCCCGTTCATCGGCCGGGCGATCCCGGAAAGCGATCTGTTTTCGATGGCGGCCGACGCCTATCGCGGCTTCGGGCATCCGGATGTCGCGCCGCTCGTTCCGCTCGGCGCGAACGAGCATCTGCTGGAGCTTTTCCACGGGCCCACCTTCGCGTTCAAGGATTTCGCGCTGCAGCTCGTCGGCCTCATGTTCGACTACATGCTGACGCGTCGCGGCGAGCGCATCGCGATCCTCGGCGCCACGTCGGGCGATACCGGTTCCGCCGCGATCGCCGCGCTGGCGGGGCGCGCTGCGGTCGATGTCTTCATCCTGCATCCCAAGGGCCGCGTCTCCGAAATCCAGCGGCTGCAGATGACGACGGTCGATGCGCCGAACGTCCACAACGTCGCGATCGAGGGCACGTTCGACGACTGCCAGGATCTGGTGAAGGCCGCGTTCAACGATCTCGCGCTGCGCGACGCGCTGAAGCTCTCGGCGGTGAACTCGATCAACTGGGCGCGCGTTGCGGCGCAGATCGTCTACTACTTCTGGGCGGCGCTCCGGCTCGACGCGCCGCTGCGCGAGATCGCGTTCGCGGTGCCCACCGGAAATTTCGGCAACGTTTACGCCGGCTACGCCGCGCGCGCGATGGGCCTGCCGGTCTCGCAGCTCATCGTCGGGTCCAACCGCAACGATATCCTCACGCGCTTCTTCGAGGATCGCTCGATGGAAATGCGCACGGTGGAGCCCAGCCTCTCGCCGAGTATGGATATCCAGGTCTCCAGCAATTTCGAGCGGTTGCTGTTCGATCTGCTGGGCCGCGACGGCGCCGCCGTCGCCGCGGCGATGGACGAATTCCGCCGCACGGGCCGCCTTCCGATCGGCGAGGAGCCGTGGCGGCAGGCGCGCGCGCTGTTCTCCGCCGCGCGTTTCGGCGACGACGAGACGCTCGACTGGATCCGCCGCATCCACGGCGAAACCGGCATGATCGTCGATCCGCACACGGCCATCGGCATCGCGGCCGGCCGCGCGAAGCGGCGCGATCAGGGCACGCCGCTCGTGGCGCTGGCCACCGCGCACCCGGCGAAATTCGGCGAGGCCGTGAAGCGCGCCATCGGCACCGAGCCGCCGCTGCCGCCGGCGCTCGCCGCGCTCAAACAGCGGCCCGAGCATTGCGTCACGCTCCCCAGCCAGGCGGCCGCGCTGTTCGCGTTCCTGCGCGAGCGCGCCGGCAAGCCGCGCCCGGCGCGGAGCGCCCCGAAGCAATCCGCAGGATTGCGGCCGTGAGCACCGCCCTCACCAGGCTCCCGAACGGCCTCACCGTCGCCAGCGACCGCATGGAGCAGGTGGAAACGGTGTCGGTCGGCGTGTGGGTGCAGGTCGGCACGCGCCACGAAACGGCGGAGATCAACGGCGTCTCGCACGTGCTCGAGCACATGGCGTTCAAGGGCACGAAGCGGCGCAGCGCGCGCGCGATCGCCGAGGAGATCGAGGCGGTCGGCGGGCATTTGAACGCCTACACCGCGCGCGAGGGCACCACCTATTTCGCGAAGGTGATGAAGGAGGATATCGGCCTCGCGCTCGATATCATCGCCGACATCCTCCAGCACTCCGTGTTCGATCCCGACGAGCTGGGCCGCGAGCGCGAAGTGATCCTGCAGGAGATCGGCCAGGCGCGCGATACGCCCGACGACATCGTCTTCGATCACTTTCAGGAAACGGCCTATCCCGGCCAGCCGCTCGGCCGGCCCGTGCTCGGCACCGAGGAAACCGTCACCGCGCTCACGCGCGAGGCGCTCGTCGCGCACATGACGCAGCACTATCACGCCGGCCGCATGATCCTCGCCGCGGCCGGCAAGCTCGAGCACGAATGGCTCGTCGAGCGCGCGAAGCTGCTGTTCGCGGGCCTGCCGAGCGGCGAGGCCGCGGCGCCCGCGCCGGCGCGCTACACGGGCGGCGAGTTCCGCGGCGAGAACGATCTCGAGCAGGTGCATCTCGTGCTCGGCTTCCCGGGCCTGCCGCTCGGCCATCCGGACCAGTTCGCGATGGCCGCGCTCTCCACGGTGCTCGGCGGCGGCATGTCTTCGCGCCTGTTCCAGGAAGTCCGCGAGAAGCGCGGCCTCGTCTATTCGATCTACAGCTTCCACGCCGGCTTCGCCGACAGCGGCCTGTTCGGCGTCTATGCCGGCACCGGCGAAAAGAGCCTCGGCGAGCTCACGCCGATCGTGTTCGATCAGCTCGCCGGCGTGGCGCGCGCGGTGGCGCCGGAAGAGCTTGCGCGCGCCAAGGCGCAGCTCCGCGCCGACGTGCTGATGTCGCTCGAAAGCACCGGCGCCCGCGCCGAGCAGATCGCGCGCCAGCTCACGATCTACGGCCGCATCCTCTCGCCGGCCGAAGTCACGGCGGAAATCGACAAGGTGGACAGCGCCGCGCTCGCGCGCTGCGCGGCCGTGCTGATGAAAGGGCCGCTCACGGTGGCGACGCTGGGCCCGGCGAAGAAGCTCGAAAGCTACGAAAAGCTCACGCGGCGATTGGCGCCGTAGCGGCGGGTCTCCGACCCGCCCCTACGGGACCACGTCATCGCCCGCCCGACGCGCGCGCTCCGCGGCGGAGAGCACGACGTGATAGGCGAAGCCCGCCATCCACCCGCACGGGATCGTGACGAGCAGGCCGAACACGGCGAAATAGAGCCCGATCTGCAGGCCCTGCATCACCGACGACGCGGTGAAGGCGGCGTCGGAAACCAGCGCCGCCAGAAGCAGCGACACCACGGCGAACAGCGGCGCCGCGATGAGGCCCACGACCGTGCCGTCGACGAACGTCGAGACGTGCCAGCCATGCACCTTGCGGCGCGAGAGATACGCAGCGGCGACGGCGCCCGCGGCGACCAGGAGCCAGGCGCCGCCCAGGCCCGCGCCGCGCGCCGGAAACGCGGTCGAGACCGCGTAGGCGAGAACTCCGCCGATCGCCGCCGTCAATGCGAGCCGCGCCGGCCACGGCAGCGAAATCGTGAATTCGCCTTGCCTGCGCGGAAGACCGCGCTCCGCGTCGTCCGGCGGCGCGCCCTCCATCAGCGCATGAACGTGCCGTATTTCCGGCCGTTCTTGCGCGGGCCGGAGACGAGTGCCCACCACGCGCCGGCGGCAATGCCCCAGATCGCGTTCAGCACCAGCGCGTAAACGAAGCGAATCGGCGGCGTCGTCACGGCGGGGTTGAAATAGAACAAGATCGCCAGCGTCGCGAGCACGCCGATGATGATGCCTTTCAGCCACCACAGCCGGTTCAGCACCGGGACGGCGAGCAGAACGCCCCAGATGCCGCCCCACACGACGAGGCGATAGAACAGCGGCAGATAGGATTCGGGCGCCGGCGGCGGCGGCAGGCCGATCAGCGCCTGCACGTTCAGCGCGTTCAATCCCGCGCTCACCAGGGCCAGAATCACGGCGCCGAACGCGCCGGCCCCGAAGCCGAGCGTCAGCAGCCGGAAGACCGCCATCCGTCCCCTCCAAACATCATCGTCTTGTCCTGCATCTCAGGCCCGGCCCGCGCTCGACGAGAGCATGGTCGGGTCGATCCCCATTTTGGCCAACGCCAGGCGCCATTTGTCGTCTATCGCGGCGCCGAAGATCAACTCCTCATCCGCCGCGACATTGAGCCAGCCGTTCTGCTTGATCTCGCGCTCCAGCTGCCCCGGCCCCCATCCGGCATAGCCGAGCGCCAGCAGGCACCGGCGCGGCCCGGCGCCCCGCGAAATCTCCTTGAGCACGTCGATCGATTGCGTGAGCCGGATGCCGCCGTCCACGTCGAGCGTGGAATCCAGCCTGTAGTCGTCCGAATGCAGCACGAACCCGCGCCCCGTTTCCACCGGTCCGCCGACGTGGATCGCGATGCGCCGCTTCGGGGGCACGTCCTTGATCCCCACCTGCTCCAGCAGCGTCTCGAAGTCCAGCCCGTCCACGACCTGGTTCACGATGATGCCCATGGCGCCGCGCTCGTCGTGCATGCACATGAAGATCACGCTGTGCGCGAAACGCGGGTCGGGCATGGCCGGCATCGCAATCAGCAGCTGGCCGGTCAGCGAATCGTGCTGGTTCGCCTCGTCCTTCGGCGCCGCGGCGCCGGGATCGTTCTGGGCGCGCTCTTCGGCCCTGGCCAGCATTTGCCGCGCCCCCGGGTCGCGCTCCAGCAGCGCCTCGGCGGAAACGCGCGCGCGTTCGGGCCAGCGCCGCCGATCCGCGCCATGCGCGCGCAGCAAAGCCTTGAATTCTTCCAACGTCATCGGCGGTCCTCCGCCTTCCGGGCGGTTGCCATGCGCGCGCCCGGGCCGGCAAAGCTCGCGGGCGAGCCACGCAATCGTGATCCTCCCGCCCGTGAACGCAAATCGCAACCCATTTATATACCTGAACAATATGGGCAAGGTCATGACATCCGCCGCCATCGCGGCATGCGCCGCGGCTGCGTTCGCGGTCGGTTCCGCCGCGCGCGCCGAAACCGGCGCCTGGGCGGAAACCGCGCACGCGCAGGTCCGCCTGATCTCGGCGATCGCCGCGACGGGAACGGCGGATTCCGTGGCGCTCGGTCTCGAGATCAAGCTCGCGCCGGGCTGGAAAACCTATTGGCGCGCGCCGGGCGAGGGCGGGTTGCCGCCCCGTTTCGATTGGGGCGGCTCGTCCAATCTTGCCGGGGTCGCCATATCCTGGCCGGCCCCGCACCGGTTCGAGATCGGCGGCATGGAAAGCGTCGGCTACGACAGTCACGTAATTCTGCCGCTCCAGGCAAAGCTCGCGCGGCCGGGCGAAGCGCTGGCGCTGAAGCTCGCGCTCCGATACGCGGTCTGCCGCGAAATCTGCATGCTCGTCGAGGCCAATCTGGCGCTCGATCTGCCGGCGGGGTCCGGCGTGCCCGTTCCGGCGCGGCACGCTGCGGCGATCGCACAGTTCCAGGCACGCGTTCCGCGCCCGGCGGCCGAGCACGGCTGGCGCGTGGCCGCGATCAGCCGCAAGACGATGGGGGAGGGCGGCGAGCGCCGCGATCTCGTCGTCGTCGATATCGCCGCCGATGCCGCGCCGTTCCGGGCGCCCGAGCTGCTGATCGAAGGCCACGAGATCCGGTTCGGCAAGGCCATGCTGAAGCCGGCGCCCGATGCCGCGCTCCGCCGCTTCGTCGCGGCGATGCAGGGCACCGGTGCGCCATCCGGCGATCTCGTGCTCACGCTGATCGACGGCGAGCGTGCCGGCACAATGACGGTCGCGGCGCCCCGCTAGGCCCTGGCCGGCGGGGCTTGGCAGGCAGCATGAACCCGCCTATCTCTCTAGCCATTCGGCCGCCGCGCCCCGCCCCGCAGGTGTCAGGGGCCGGCCGGCCGTTCCGCCGCAAGGCGGGCTCCATTCGGGACGCAGCGCACGCGGCGCCCTCCACCCTCTGCCAAGAAAGTTAAGGGGACAGCACCCATGGCCATCAAAGTCGGCGACAAAATCCCGTCCGTGAAGCTCAAGACGATGACGAAGGACGGCATGAAGGAAATGACGACGGACGAGATCTTCGGCAGCGGCAAGACCGTGCTGTTCGCGCTCCCCGGCGCGTTCACGCCCACCTGCTCGGCCAAGCACCTGCCGGGCTTCGTCGGCAAGGCCGCCGACATCAAGGCCAAGGGCGTCGGCAAGATCGCGTGCCTCTCGGTCAACGATGCGTTCGTGATGAACGCCTGGGGCAAGGATCAGAACGTCGGCGACAACGTGATGATGCTCGCCGACGGCAACGCCGATTTCACGAAGGCGGTGGGCCTCGAGATGGACGGCAGCGGCTTCGGCATGGGCCTGCGCAGCAAGCGCTACGCGATGGTCGTCGAGAACGGCGTCGTGAAGCACCTCGCCGTCGAAGCGCCCGGCCAGTTCGAAGTGTCGAGCGCCGACGCCGTGATGAAGGCGCTGTAAGCCACCGACCGCCTGCATCCGTCATCCTGAGCGAAGCGAAGGATCTCTACCCGCGAGAACCTCGCAGGCGTCGAGAGATCCTTCGCTGCGCTCAGGATGACGGTTCCTTCTGATCGCCCGCTCTCTTCAGAAACGGCTCCATCCCCTGGCGTGCGAGCGCGTCCGCGCGCTCGTTCTCGGCGTGGCCGGCATGGCCCTTCACCCAGTGCCAGTGCACGTGATGGTGTGAGATCGCCGCTTCGAGCCGCTGCCAGAGATCGACGTTCTTCACCGGCTTCTTGTCGGCGGTCTTCCACCCGCGCCGCTTCCATTGCGGAAGCCAGCGCGTGATGCCGAGATGGAGATACTGGCTGTCGGTGTGAACGTGCGCCTCGACCGCTTCGCTGAGCGCTTCGAGCGCGCGGATCGCGGCCATCATCTCCATGCGGTTGTTCGTCGTGTCCGGCTCGCCGCCGCACAGCTCTTTTTCGCGCGTGCCGTAGCGCAGCAGCACGCCCCAGCCGCCCGGCCCGGGATTGCCCGAGCAGGCGCCGTCGGTGAACGCGTCGACGCGCTTGCGTGCCGGCGTCATCGAGGCCTTTCGCCGAAAGTCCGCCGCCCGGCGAACGCCGTCATGCGCTGATCCCGAGCTCGCCGAGCCGCTTCACGCCCTGATGGAAGCGGAGCTTGCGGTAGTATTCGAGCGGATTGTGCGGCGTCACCATCGCGCCGTCGGCGCGGAAGATCCAGTCATGCAGGCGTGTCAGCAGGAACCGCAGCGCGCCGCCGCGCAAAAGGATCGGCAGCGCCTTGCGCTCCTCGGCCGAGAGCGCGCGCGCCTTCTGATAGGCGCCGATCAGGGCCTTGGCTTTCGTCACGTTGTAGCTGCCGTCGCTTTCGAAGCACCACGCATTGACGCACACCGCCACGTCGTAGGCGAGGAAATCGTTGCAGGCGAAGTAGAAGTCGATGAGGCCGGAAACCTTGTCGCCGAGGAAGAACACGTTGTCGGGGAAAAGATCGGCGTGGATGACTCCGGCCGGAAGATTGTGCGGCCAGCTCTTCTCGAGAAAGGCCAGTTCCGCCTCGATTTCCCCGGCCAGGCCCGCCTGCACCTCGTGCGCGCGGGGCGCGGATTTCTCGAACAGCGGCCGCCAGCCCGAAAGCGAAAGATTGTTGGGGCGCTGGCCGGCGAAATCGCGGCCGGCCGCGTGCAGGTGCGCGAGCGCGTCGCCGAGCGGCGCGCAATGCTCGATGCGCACCTTGCGCTGCCACACGCCGGTGAGGAACGTCACGATCGCCGCCGGCCGCCCGCACAATTCGCGCAGCGCCTGGCCGTCGCGGCCGTGCAGCGGGGTGGGGCAGGGAATGCCGCGCGCCGCCAGGTGTTCCATCAGGCCGATGAAGAACGGCAGGTCGTGCGGCGCCACGCGCTTTTCGTAGAGCGTGAGGATGTACCGCCCGCGATCGGTCTCGAGATAGTAGTTCGTGTTCTCCACGCCCTCGGCGATGCCCTTGTAGGACTGAAGCTCGCCGATGTCGTATTCGGCGAGAAACGCCTCGAGCGCGTCGTCGTCGACTTCGGTGTAGACGGCCATGGCGGGGTGCGGGCGGGCGGTGGGTGGGCGGATGTCGCGCACCATACCCGCCCGGTGGGCGAAGCGGGAAGCCCGGCTGGCCGGAATATCGGCCGCATGTTAGCGTTTATCGCCGTGGGAGGCCTGCCATGCGGTGGATTGCGCTCGTCTTTGCCCTCTGCGCCCTGGGGCTGTTGAGCCCCGCCTCCGCGCAGGACGAGCGGCCGAACCGCCGCTCCTGCGCCCAGGCCACGCGGCCGGTCGCCCAGGCGCTCGCCGAGCGTGCGGCCCAGCACCTCGCCAAAGCCGTGCGCGATCAGGCGATCAAGGATTTCCACGACCCGGCGGGAGGTTTCCTCGATGGCGACCTCTATGTGTTCGTGTTCGATTTCGAGGGAGTGCTGCACGCCAGCGGCGGCTTCCCGAACGCCACGGGCCGCAACCTGCTCCAGCACGGCGAGCCGGCCTTCACCAACAC
>CAZUYG010000003.1:0-22242 GCA_964624265.1 uncultured Candidatus Odyssella sp. | reverse complement strand
TCAAGAAGTGGTGCGACGAGTACTTCTTCCTCAAGCACCGCAACGAGCCGCGCGGGGTGGGCGGCATCTTCTACGACTACCTCGAGAACGACTGGGAGCGCGATTTCGCGTTCACGCGCGCGGTCGGCGATGCGTTCCTCGGCGTCTACCCCCGCCTCGTGCGCCGCCACATGGCCGAGCCGTGGACGGACGAGGAGCGCGCGCATCAGCTGCGCCGCCGCGGGCGCTACGTCGAATTCAACCTGCTCTACGACCGCGGTACGCGCTTTGGCCTGATGACCGGCGGCAACGTCGAGGCAATCCTCATGTCGCTGCCGCCACAGGTGGCGTGGCCCTAGCCTCGGCATAGGAGCCTTGGCGTTGCGCGCCAAGCGCCCTGTTCAGCCGCGCCGCGCCGCAGATTTTCCGCCGTTGCAATAAGGATTTGGCAACCGCCGCCATTGCAAAATCGCGGCGCGCCGGTGTAATTGCGGTGCATCCACGGGGTCCGGCCGATGCGCGCTTTCGTCCTCGCTCTCACTTGTGTTTTCGCGCTGGCCGCGGCGGCGCTGGCGCCCAGCCGCGGCGATGCCGAAGGCGCCGCCCCGATCAAGGACTTCTACGGGCAGTTCAAGGGCCAAGGCATCGCGAAAAACCGCGATAGCCTCGATTTCTACCGTTCCCTGCGCGATCTCGACACCATCATCGAGGCGGCCGGCGAGGGCGGCTTCACGGTGAAATGGACGACCGTGATCCGCGACGGCGATGGCGGCCGCAAGATCGACAACGCGATGACGTTCGCGCCGTCCGGCAAGCCCAATCTGTTCAAGGCGGTCGATTCCAGCGATCCCATCGTCAAGGGCTACTATGCCTGGGCGCGCATCGAGGGCCGCACGCTGACGATCAACGTGCTCGAGGTCGGCGACGAAGGCGGCGGACGCTGGCAGGTCTACGAGCGGCGGCTGACCGGCGACGGCATGGAACTGACGTTCCGCCGCCTCGACGCCAGCGGCGCGCTGCGCATCGTTTCGGGCAAGCTGAAGCGCCAGTAGCCGGTGCTGCTCCAACTCGCAACCTGGCCCGAGGTCGAGACCTATCTCGCCCGGAGCCGTGCCATCATCCTGCCGATCGGCTCCACCGAGCAGCACGGCCCGAACGGCATGATCGGCACCGATGCGCTCACCGCGGCGGCGATCGCCAACGCGGTGGGCGAAGCTGCCGGCGCGCTGGTGGCGCCGCCGATCAATGTCGGCATGGCGCAGCACCACATGGCGTTCCCCGGCACGATGACGCTCCGCCCCAGCACGCTCATCGCCGTCGTGCGCGATTGCGTCGTCTCGCTGGCGCGGCACGGCTTCGAGCGCTTCTTCTTCATCAACGGGCACGGCGGCAACATCGCCACCGTCACCGCCGCGTTCTCGGAGATCTACGCCGAGGCCTCGCTCGGTGCGCCCGACAACCGCGCCGGCCTGAAATGCGTGCTCCGCAACTGGTGGGAGAACGCGCTGGTGAAGGCGGCGTCGAAAGAGCTGTTCGGCAATGCCGAGGGCCGGCACGCGACGCCGTCGGAAGTCTCGGTCACGTGGTTCCTGCATCCCGGCGCGCAGAAGCCGATGACGCTCGATCCGCCGGTCGCGCCCAATGGCGGATTTGCGGATGCCGCGGACTATCGCCGCAAATTCCCCGATGGCCGGATCGGCTCCAATCCTGGGCTCGCTTCGGTCGATGCCGGCAAGCGCATCTATGACGCCGCCGTGGAAGCGCTGACCGCGGACTACCGGGCTTTTGCCGCGTAGCGCATCGGCGGTCGCGCGCGCCGCGACCGCGGCGTCGTTCTCTCCTCGTCCGGTCGCTTGACAGGCGCCCCGCAGTCTTATTTAATAGTTTCGTTAAATAAGGCCGCGCTATGCACGATGCCCTGAGCGCCACGTTCGCGGCGCTGTCCGATCCCACGCGCCGCGCGATCCTGGCGCGGCTCGCCGCCGGCGAGGCGACGGTCAACGAATTGGCGGAGCCGTTCGACATTTCGCTGCCGGCGGTCTCGCGACACCTGAAGGTGCTGGAGAAAGCGCGGCTCATCACGCGCGAGCGCGAGGCGCAATGGCGCCGCTGCCGCCTTTCGGCGGAACCGCTCAAGGAAGCGGCGGAGTGGATGGATCGCTACCGGGCGTTCTGGGACGCGCGCTTCGACGCGCACGAGAAATTCCTGGCGCGGGAACCGGCGCCGCAAGAGCAGAAAAGGGAGAAACGCCATGCCGCAGGCCGCCGTCCGCGCCGCAAGTGACGCGCACGTGCTCCGCATGGAGCGCGAGTTCAAGGCGCCGCCGGAGCGCGTGTTCGCCGCGTTCACGGATCCCAAACTGTTCGCGCAGTGGTGGGGGCCGGAGGGCATGGCGTGTCCCGTCTGCGAGATCGATCTCCGCGTCGGCGGCGCCTGGCGGACCTGCATGCGCGGCACCCAGGGCGAGCATTGGGTCAGCGGCGTCTATCGCGAAATCGCGCCGCCGCGGCGGCTCGCCTTCACCTGGGCGTGGGAAGAAAATGGCGCGCGCGGCCACGAGACGGTGGTCGAGCTCGAATTTCTGCCCGCGGGCCGCAACACGCGCGTCGTTCTGCATCACCGCGGCTTCGAAAGCGTCGAGTCGCGTGACAACCACAGCCACGGCTGGGGCAGCGCCTTCAATTGTCTCGATCAACATCTCCAGGGAGTGTGAAACATGGCCGACGTCGTCATCTACGGACCGTCTCCGAGCACCTATGTACGCACGGCGCGCCTCGTCTGCGCCGAGAAGGGCATCTCGCACACGCTCGAACCGCTCGATCTCGGGTCGGAAGCCCACGCGAAACTGCATCCGTTCCGCAAGATTCCCGCGATGCGTCACGGCGATTTCGTGCTGTTCGAATCGGGCGCCATCGGCCGCTACGTCGATCGCGTGTTTCCCGGCCCGGCGCTGCAGCCCAAGGACGTGAAGGAACTCGCGCGCATGGACCAGTGGATGAGCGCGGTTTCCGACTACTGCTACCAGGCCATGATCCGCGAGATCGTCGTCCAGCGCGTGCTCGTGCCGATGCGCGGCGGCAAAACCGACGAGGCGATGGTGAAGGCCGCGTGGCCGAAAGTCGAATACCAGCTTTCGGTGCTGGAGCAGACTCTTGGGCAGCAGCCGTTCCTCGCCGGCGGCGCGCTGTCGCTGGCCGATCTCACGCTGTCGCCGATCCTCTTCTACGTGAAAATGCAGCCCGAAGGCGGCCCGATGCTCGCGAAATTCAAGGGCGTGAGCGGCTGGTTCGACCGCATGGCGGCGCGCCCGAGCTTCGGCGCCACGATGCCCGAGTTCCCGAAGGCGGCGTGACGGCGTCATGCACGTCCCCGCCATCGCCGCGCTCTATGCCGGCATTCTCGGCGCGCTCGCGCTCTTCCTCGCCGGCCGCGTCATCGCGGGGCGGGTGAAGCACGCCGTCGAGATCGGCGATGCCGGAAACGAAGACATGACGCTGCGCATCCGCGCCTTCGGCAATTTCGTGGAATACGTGCCGCTGATCCTCGTTCTGCTGGCGCTCGCCGAGGGCGCCGGCGCGCCGCGTTGGGTTGTGCACGCGGCCGGCATCGCGCTTGTCGCCGGCCGCGTGCTGCACGCCTGGGGCCTGAGCCGGTCGCGCAAATTCAACGCGTTCCGGTTCGCGGGCACCAATCTCACCTTCGCGTCGCTGGTCGCCGGCACTGCGGCGGCGGTCTGGGCTGCCCTGGGCAACGGCGCCCTGTAGCCTCCGCACTGGCAATCGCGCGCGGCATGGGCGACAATCGCCCGATGCCAATGCAAGCTCGCGCGCGATGACCGACATCACGATCTACGGCCCCGCCATGAGCACTTACGTGCGCACGGCGCGGCTCGCCTGCGCCGAGAAGGGCATCACGCACACGGTCGAAGAGGTCGATTGGGGCAGCGACTCGCACCGCAAGCTGCATCCGTTCGCGAAGGTGCCGGCGATCCGCCATGGCGACTTCGTGCTCTACGAATCCGAGGCGATCTGCCGCTACATCGACCGCGCGTTCCCCGGCCCGGCGCTCCAGCCCGCGGAAATCCACGAGCTCGCGCGCATGGATCAGTGGCTCAGCGCGGTGCGCGATTACGTCTATCCGGTGATGATCGAAAACCTGGTGTGGGAGCGCCTCGTCGTGCCGATGGAGGGCGGTCAGCCCGACGAAGCGATGATTGCCGCCGCCGTGCCGAAAATGCGCGAGCAGCTAGCCGTGTTCGAGCGGGCGCTCGCGGCCGATCCCTATCTCGCGGGTGCTTCGCCGAGCCTCGCCGACTGGATGCTGTTCCCGATCGTCTTCTATCTGCGCGTCACGCCGGAAGGCGAGGCGGCGCTGCCGGGCGTGCCGAAGCTCGGCGCATGGTTCGCCCGCATCGCCGCGCGCCCGTCGGCCGCCGCCACCGATCCAACGCGCGGGTGATCTCATGGCCATGCCCATCATCACCGCCCTCTACGCCGGCATTCTCGGCTTCCTCGGGCTCGTGCTCGCCTCGCGCGTCGTCCAGCACCGGCAGAAGCACCGCATCGCGCTCGGCGACAAGGGCAACGAAGACATGCAGCGCGCGATGCGCGTGTTCGGCAATTTCACCGAATACGTGCCGATGATCCTGCTGCTGATCGGTTTCGGCGAAATGCTCGGCGCCCACAAATGGCTGACGCACGGCCTCGGCGCCAGCCTCGTCGCGGGGCGGCTGTTCCACGCCTGGGGGCTCTCGAAAACGAGCGGCACGAGCCTCGGCCGCCTGCTCGGCGTCGTGCTCACCTGGCTCGCGCTGCTCGTCGCCAGCGCGATGCTGATCTGGCTCGCGCTTGCGCAAATGGGTTTGGCGCGGTGAGCTAACGGCCGCGCATGATGCGCGCGCGGGCCCAGGCGGAGAGGATTTCGGAGACCAGCACCAGCGCCACGATCGAGACGATGATCGCGGCCACGCGCTGATTGTCGAGCTGCTGCACGTGGCGCTGGAGATACCAGCCCATGCCGCCGGCGCCGAAAAAGCCCACGACGGTCGCCGCGCGGAACGCCACGTCCCAGGTGTAGATGGAGATTCCGGTCCAGGCGACGCGCACCTGCGGCAGCACGGCGAACACGAAGACCTGCAGATGCCCGGCGCCGGTGGCGCGGATCGCTTCCACCTGGCCCTTGTCGATCGCCTCGATCTCCTCGGAGAAGAGCTTGCCGGCGAAGCCCAGGCAGAAGAGGGCGAGGGCCAGCGTGCCGGCCAGCATGCCGAAGCCGAGAATGCTCACGAACAGGATCGTCCAGATCATCTCGTGCACGGCCCGGCAGCCCATGATGACGAGCCGCGCCCACGGATAGAGAAAACGGCGGCTCGGCGTCATGTTGTAGGAAGCGAACCAGGCCAGCGGCGCGGCGAGCAGAATACCGATGAGCGCGCCGAGATACGCCATCTGCATCGAGTCGAGGATCGAGGCGAGATAGCGCGGCGTCGCCAGGAAGGCGAAGTCGGGCGGGTAGTAGCGCTCGGCGAGAATGGTGCCGAGCCGCGAAAACAGCTCCGCGAGGCGCTCGATACGGACGTCGAGATAGACGAACGCGTAGCCGACGAACACCAATGCGGCGAGCAGCAGGAAGAAACGGATCGGCGTTTCCGGATAGCGGAAGCGCGACCACTCGCGCATCGGCGGCGCGCCGTGCATCACGTCACCGCCTTGCGCACGTAATGCGAGGCCACTTCGCCGATCACGATCAGCACCAGGATCGCGAGGATCACGGTGGTGACGCCGGGCCAGTTGAACATCACCATCTGGCGGTGGAACGTGAGCCCGAGTCCGCCGGCGCCGACGAGGCCCATGATCGCCGAGCGGCGGATGTTGATGTCCCACTCGAAGATGATCGTGCCCAGCACCACCGGCAGCACCTGGGGCATGATGCCGTAGCGCAGAACCTGCAGCTTCGAGCCGCCCACGGCCTTGATCGCCTCGATCGGCTTCTGATCGACGTTCTCGATCGCCTCGGCCGTGAGCTTTGCGATGAAGCCGATCGAGCGCATCGCGAGCGCGAGGATCCCCGCGAGCGAGCCGAGACCGACCGCCGAGACGAAGATCAGCGCCCACACGATCTCGTGGATCGAGCGCGACATCGTCATCAGGAAGCGGCCGATGGGATAGCCGATCCAGCGCGAAGGCGTGACGTTGAGGGCGCCCAGCCAGATGACGGGGATGCAGAGGATGGCGCCCACCAGCGTGCCGATGCAGGCCATCATGAAGGTTTCGAGCACCGGCTCCCAAAGCTGCGGGATCAGGCTGAAATCCACCGCCAGGAAGCGCGCGACCGACTTCATCACCGCGCCGAACGAGCCCATGCGCTCCCAATCGGTGTCGACGACAAGCACCGTGTGCGCGCTGACGATCGCGAGCAGGGCCACGATCCCCGCGAGCGCGAGGCTGCGCCGCCGCCGCCGCGCCCGTCCGGCCTCGACCGCCTCGATGCGGAGTGCGAGTGCCGCGGCGCTCACAGCACCTCCATCGCGTAGATCTGGTCCAATTTCTCCCGGTCGAGCGCGGCGGTCGGCCCTTCGAAGATCTTCGCGCCGTCCTGGAGGCCGATGATCTTGGTCGCGAATTCCGTGGCGAGCTGCACGTCGTGGATGTTGCACAGCACCGGCACGTCGAATTCGCGCGCGATCTCGCGGATGAGGCCCATCACTTCGCGCGAGATCTTGGGGTCGAGGCTCGAGGTGGGTTCGTCGACGAGCAGCAGCTTGGGGTCCTGCATCAGCGCGCGCGCGATGCCGACGCGCTGGCGCTGACCGCCCGAAAGCCGATCCGCGCGCTTGTCGACGTGGTCGGAAAGGCCGACACGGTCGAGAATTTCGAGCGCGCGGCGGACATCGGCCTTCGGAAACAGCTTGAACACGCTCGGCAGGGTTCCGACATAGCCGAGCCGGCCCGACAGCACGTTGTCGATCACCGACATGCGGTTCACCAGGTTGAATTCCTGGAAGATCATGCCGATGTGGCGGCGCGCGCGGCGCAGCCGCCGCGCGGTCATCGCCATCACGTCCTCGCCGTAGAGCAGGATGCGGCCGCCGCGCGGCTCGACGAGGCGGTTGATGCAGCGGATCAGGGTCGATTTGCCGGCGCCGGACGGGCCGATGATGGCGACGAATTCCCGCGCGTCGACGCTGAACGAAACGCCGCGCAGCACCTCGCGGCCGGTGCCGGCATAGCGGACGCTCAAATCGGTGACGTCGAGGATGGCCATGGCGCCAGCTTACGCCCCTTATGGACGGCCGTATCGCGCTGGGGCGGGTCTCCGACCCGCCCCGACGAAGGTTGTCCGGTTAGTTCTTTTTCCGCTTTTCCTGCGCCTTACGCAGGTCGCGGATGATGTCGTAGTCCTTCGATTCCATCGCCACGAACTTGATCGAATGGAGGTTCTTCAGGAACTTCTCCGCCGCCGGCTGCGTGTGGAGGTTCAGGAACGTCGCCTTGATCTTGTCTTTCAGCTCGGGGCAGAGCTGCGCGCGATAGGTGAACGGATCCTGCGGCACGAGACGCGACTTCCACAGCACGACGAAATCCTCGGGCTTGGCGAGGCCGCGCTGGATCACGTTGTCGAGCCGGTGCGTGGCGACGAAGGCGGCGTCGGCCTTGCCTTCATGCACGGCCACGGCGGATTTGTCGTGGCTGCCGCTGTAGACCACCTTCGAGAAATAGGATTCGAGCTCGACGCCGCCGATCGTGCCGGCGAATTCGACGCGGGGCAGCAGGTTGCCGGACGTGGAGGCGGGGTCGGCCAGCGCCACCACGGCGCCTTTCAGCGATTTGATGTCGGTGAACTTGCTGCCCTTCTTCACGACGAGGACGGCGTGATAGCCGGGGCCTTCCTCCTGGAAGATCCCCTTGGCTTTCGCGTAGGTCGCGAACACCTCGATCGTCTTGCTCTTCTCGTTGCCGATCACGTACGAGGCCGGGCCGTGCACGGCGATGTCGACCCAATTGCCGAGCATCGCCTCGATCACCGAGGCATAGGAGGTCGGCATGTAGAATTCGATTTTCTTGCCGGTGTTCTTGGCGAGGATGTCGATCACCGGCTTGTAGATGGTGAGCTCCTGAATCGTCTCCTCGGTCGGGATGATCGAGAAGCGCAGCGCCTTCGGGTCTTCGCATTTCTGCTGCGCGAGCGCGGCGCCGGCGAGCGCCGTGGTCACTGCCGCGGCGGCCGCTGCCGCCGCAATCTTCGTCGTGAGTCGCATCATGGGGTCCTCCTCCTTGGGTTTCGCGTGCGCGTTCTTATGTCGTTGCCGTGACTGCCTGATGACGTTCACTCCGCCGCCGCGAGCAGCGCTTCGCGCCGCCCGAGAAAATTCTTGCCGCGCTCGCCGGCGAGCGCGTCGTCGATGAGGCGCTGCCATTCGCCGGCGGCGATGCCGTGATCCTCGGCGCGCGTCGATACGCCGAGCCGCGCGAGGAAATCGGCGAGCCGCCCGGGCGCCGAAGCGAGGTCCGGGCCGAAGATCGCCGCGAGCGCGGAATCGCAGCCTGAATCGCAACCGATCGCGCTCTGCATCACCAGCGGCAGGCTGAACGAGCACGCGATGCCGTGCGGCACCCCGTGATGCAGTGTGAAATGGTAGGAGAGCGAGTGCGCCAGGGCGGTCTTGGTGTTCGAGAAGGCAAGACCCGCGAGCGTCGCGGCGCGCATCATGCGCAGGCGGAGATCAAGGCTGCCGAGATCGGCGGCCAGCGCCGGCAGCGTTTCCAGCACGGTGCGCGCGGCATCGACCGCGAGCGCGGCCGAGACCGGATTGGCATTCACGTTCCAGAGGCTCTCGAGCGCGTGCGAAAGCGCATCGAGCCCGGCGGCCACGGTCACGCCGCGCGGCGTGCCGAGCGTCAACACCGGGTCGATCAGCGCACGCTCGGGGTAAAGCGCGTCATGGGTCAGCGAATGCTTGCGGCGCGCGTCCTTGTCCCAGACGGTCGCCCAGCACGTCACCTCGCTGCCGGTGCCGGCCGTGGTCGGCACGGCGATGATCGGCAGCGGCGCGAGGCCGCGCGCGGCGCCGTTTTCGAGATGCGCGCGCACGCGCGCAAAATCGCCGCCGGAAGCGGCCAGCACCTTCGCCGCATCGAGCACCGATCCGCCGCCGATGGCCACGACGAGCTGCGGCCGGACCGCCGCGGCGGCGAGCGCGCGGCACGATTCGGTCAGTGACTGGAAATCCGGATTGGGCGGCACGTTGCGGATCGTGACGGCGGGTGCCCCGGCCAGAGCCGAAGCCCGGGTCACGAGGCCGTCGAACGGCACGGCGTCGCCATAGGTCACGAGCGCATAGGGGCGGCCGCGGACGGCCGCGCCCAGCTGCTCGAAGGCGCCCGCGCCGAACGCGATCTCGACCGGATTGCGATACCGCCACATGCCCCCAGCGTCTCCTCCCACGGCAACGCTGGCACGCGGCGATACATAAGACCAATCGAAACGATTTCCCCGATCGATACGAAAAATCTATAGTGTCATGCCATGCGCTACAGCCAGCTCCGCGCGTTCCACGCCGTGGCCACGGCCGGCGGCTTCACGGCCGCCGCCAAGGCGCGGCGCGTGAGCCAGCCGACCCTCACGGCGCAGGTGCGCGGGCTCGAGCGCGAATTCGGCGTGGAGCTGTTCGTCCGCCGCGGCCGGCGCATCGAGCTGACGGAAGTCGGCCACGGCTTGCTCGGCATCACGCGGCGCCTCGCCGACGACGAAGCCGAAGCGCTGACGTTCCTCAACGAACGCCGCGAACTGAAATCGGGGCATCTGCGCGTCGGCGCCGTCGGGCCCTATCACGTCACCGACATGCTGGCGGCGTTCAACCGGCGCCATCCGGGCATCTACGTCTCGGTCACGATCGGAAATTCGCGCGACGTGGTGCGCGATCTCGTGGACTACCGCACCGAGGTGGCGGTGCTCGCGCACATCGATCCCGATCCGGCGCTGCTGGCGATCGAGTATCGCCGCCACCGCGTCGTGATCTTCGTGCATCCGGAGCATCCGTTCTGGAACCGGCGCACGATCCGCATCGCCGAGCTCGAAGGCCAGCCGCTGATCCAGCGCGAGCAGGGCTCGACCACGCGCCGCGCGCTCGAAGCCGCGCTCGCGCGGGCCGGCGTGCGCCCACGCGTGGTCATGGAGATCGGCGGACGCGAGGCGATCCGTTTCGCCGTCGCGCGCGGCATCGGCATCGGCGCGGTGTCGGAGGCGGAGTTCGTGCCCGACGCGCGCCTGCGTGCCGTGCCCGTCGCCGATGCCGAAATCTACACCTACGCCCACGTCGTCTGCCTGCGCGAGCGCCAGAACGCGCGGCTCGTGCGGGCGTTTCTCGATGCGGTCGCGGCGCTCGGCGCAGCGGAATCAGCGTCGTTCAGGCCGCGCGCGGGCCGACGACCTGCTTCAGGCGGATCAGCGCCTCCTCGCGGCCCGGCTTGAAATCGCGCTCGATCCACCAGTCTTCGACGAGGCGCAGCAGGCTGCCGACCGCTTCGCCGGGCGGAACGCCGAGTGCCAGCACGTCGTCGCCCTTAACCGGCATGGTCACCGGCTCCCACGCCTCCGCGGCGTCGAGCATGCGTTCGAGCGCGGCGTTGTCGGGGTTGCCGTCGACGGCCCAATACAGAAGCGTGCGGTCGATCAGAAGCTCGGGACCGAGCTTGTAGCACTCGCGGCGGATCGAGCGCTCGTCGAGCGGCGGCGCGAACGGCACGGGCGCGCGCAGTCCGACCAGGCGCTCGCGGTCCTTGTTGGAAAAGCGCAGCCGCTCGGCTACAGGCCCGGCCATTTCCGGATCGCGCAGCAGGATCGCGAGCCGGCGCACCGGGTCGCCGGCGCGCACGCGCTCGTCCCAGCGCCGCTCGATGGCGACGAGGCGCGAGAGCCGCGCGATGTCCGTCGCCTCCGGCAGGTAAGCGGCGAGCACCCGGTCGTTGTGCATCAGAACGAGCGTGTCGTGCGGCGAGGGCGCGGTCAGCAGCCTCAGCGTTTCGTCGCGCAGGCGCTCGGCCGAAAGCGTCGGCAGCTGATCCGCCATCGCGCGGCAGGCGGCGCGCGCGGCGGCATCGGGCTGGCCGCGCCCGTAATGGGCCAGGAAGCGGTAGAAGCGCAGCAGGCGCAGCACGTCTTCCCGGATACGCGCCTCGGCCTCGCCGACGAAGCGCACCCGGCCCTGGCGCGCATCCTTGAGCCCGCCGAAATAGTCGAAAACCTCGCCGCCGGGCCGGCACGAGAGGGCGTTCATCGTGAAATCGCGCCGCGCGGCGTCGGCCTGCCAGTCGTCGGTGAACTCCACCTTGGCGTGGCGCCCATAGGTCTCGACGTCGCGGCGCAGCGTGGTGATTTCGAAGGGGTGGTGCGCGGAAACGGCCGTGACGGTGCCGTGCTTGAGGCCGGTCGGAACCACTTTGATGCCGCCGGCCTCGAGCAGCCGCATCGCCTCCTCGGGCAACAGCGGCGTCGCGATGTCGATGTCCTTCACGCCGCGGCCGAGCACGGCATCGCGCACGCAGCCGCCGACGAAGCGGGCCTCCGCGCCGTCCTTGGTCAGCGCCTTCAGCACCGCGAGCGTTTCGGGCGCGGTCATCCAGGGCTGCGGCGTGATCTTCTCGACGGGCTTCATCGCGCTCAACGGTTCAGGCTGGGCGGGCGGAACGGGACGTTCGGCGAATGCTCGATCAGCGCCTCGAAGACGAAGAACGTGGCGATCGTCAGCACCAGCCCGGCCACCACGGCCCAATACCAGTGGCTGTGCTCGAACGGCGGCTCCGGATCGCCGGCCAGGCGCGCCCGCCGCCGCCGCCACAGGAGATAGCCGGCATAGAGCAGGATCGGCAGCAGGAAGATCGCAAGCTGTTGGATGACGACGCGCATCAGTCGCGCAGCAGGTCGTAGAGGTTCATCAGCATCGCGGCGGTCGCTCCCCAAATGTATTTGTCGCCATAAGGCATGGCATAAAAGCGGCGCTCGACGCCGTTGAACATACGGCTCTCGCGCCTGTGATTGGCCGGGTCCAGCAAGAACGCGAGCGGCACCTCGAACACGCCGGCCACCTCGGAAGGGTCTGGCCTCAGCTCGTAGGGCGGGCGGAGGAGGCCCACGATCGGCGCGACGAGAAAGCCGGTGCCGGTAATGTAATCGTCCAGCCGGCCGACGATCTCCACGTGCCGGCGCGACAGGCCGATCTCTTCTTCGGTCTCGCGCAGCGCGGTCTCGGCCGCGGTGGCGTCGTGCGCCTCGATGCGCCCTCCGGGAAAGCTGATCTGCCCGGCGTGGTGCGGCAGCTTCGAATCGCGCAGCGTCAGCAGAACGCTCATGCCTTCGTCGCGGTCGACGAGCGGCACCAGAACGGCAGCGGGCCGCAGCTTGTCCTTGATCGGCAGCGCGGGGTCGTGCTGGAAGTCGCCCCGGAAGCGCTCGAGCTTGCGCGCGATGGCCGAGGCCATGTCGATCGGCGCGTCGAGGCGATCGAGCGAGCGGGCGAGGCGGGCGGTGACGCGGTCGCGGGTCACGGCGCCGCCTCCATCCCGTCAAGCGCCCCCAGCCGGAAGAATTCACCCCCGCTCCAGACGCCGAGGACGCGCCGCCCATTCTCCACGCGTTCCTCGCCGCGCTCCACCAGCTCGTAGAACACCGGCCGGGCGAGCCGGGCCTCCAGCCTGTCGCGCACCAGGACATAGGGGGCAGGCGCTCCGGTCATGGGATCGCTGTCGACCCTTAACGGGTGGTCGCGGCCAACAGTCACGATTTCGTCAAGATTGGTCCGCAGCGTCACGGTTTGTTCGCGCCCTTCGCCGGCAATGTCCGCTTCAACGGCCACGAACGGCACGTCTTCGACCTCGATGCGCCCTTTTTCCGCCGGAGTGATGAGCCAATAGTCTCCACGATCGTCGCGGCGCAGCACCGAGGCGAACAGCTTCACCAGCGGCTTACGCCCGATCGGCGAACCGCGATAGTACCAGGTCCCGTCTCGGCGGATGGATAGGCCGAAATCTCCACAGATATCTTCGAACATGCGCCGGTCGGCCGCCGAGGGCCCGGCGACCGCGGGCGCGTCGCCTCGCGGGCCCGTGTCTTGCATGGGCTTAGGTACAACCTGCAAAGTGTCTCGTTTCCGTTCCATGACCCCTTCGGAGTGCATTAAGTGACCGCTGACAATCCCGCGACCGTCTCTAATTTCGTGATGCGCGATGCTCCGGACAAGCTGGTGCACGACGTCGAAGCCCTCGGCCGGACCCTCGACCAGGCCAAGGCGAGCATCGGCCGGGTCATCTTCGGCCAACACGACGTCATCGAGCAAACCCTGATCACGATCATGTCCGGCGGCCACGTGCTGCTGATCGGGGTGCCCGGGCTCGCCAAGACCAAGCTGGTCGAGACGCTCGGGGTGGTGTTCGGCCTCGACGAAGCCCGCATCCAGTGCACGCCCGATCTGATGCCCGCCGACATCATCGGCTCCGAAGTGCTGGAAGAGGCGGAGAGCGGCCGGCGTTCGTTCCG
Organism: uncultured Candidatus Odyssella sp.; assembly: GCA_964624265.1. Classification (GTDB taxonomy): domain Bacteria; phylum Pseudomonadota; class Alphaproteobacteria; order Bin65; family Bin65; genus SBBV01. Next base: position 8,732 of record CAZUYG010000003.1, on the reverse strand, counting down.
CTTCATCCGCGGCCCGGTGTTCTGCCAGCTTCTGATGGCCGACGAAATCAACCGCGCCAGCCCGCGCACCCAGTCTGCGCTCTTGCAGGCCATGCAGGAAAAGCGCGTCTCGATCGCCGGGCAGTATCACCCGCTGCCCGAGCCGTTCCACGTGCTGGCCACGCAGAACCCGCTCGAGCAGGAAGGCACCTATCCGCTGCCCGAAGCCCAGCTCGACCGCTTCCTGCTCCAGGTCAACGTCGGCTACCCGGATCTCGCCGCCGAACGCCGCATGATGCTCAGTACCACGGGCGTCGGCGAGGAAAAGGCGATGAAAGTGATGAGCGCCGAGGAGCTGATGGCCGCGCAGCGCGTGATCCGCCAGATTCCGGTCGGCGAAAGCGTTGTCGAGGCGATCCTGAAGCTCTCGCGCAGCGGCCGCCCCGAATCGACCGAAATCGCCGAGGTGAAACAGCACGTGGCCTGGGCTCCCGGCCCGCGCGCCAGCCAGGCGCTGATGCTGGCCTGCCGCGCCCGCGCCGTCGTGCAGGGTCGGCTGGCGCCGTCGGTGGACGACGTGATTGCGCTGGCGCCGCCGATCCTCCGCCACCGCATGGCGCTCAACTTCGCGGCGCGCGCCGATGGCGTGACCGTCGACGACGTGATCGCGAAGCTCTGCGAGCCGCTGCGTTAGGGGCGGGAATGGCCGAAGCCGCCGCCACCCGCGTCCATCTCCGCCAGGAAGCCGAACTTGCCGCCGCGCGGCTGCCGCCGCTGATGGTGGCGGCCGAGCGCGTCGCCGCCACGGTGCAGCAGGGCGTGCACGGGCGCCGCCGCGTCGGCATGGGCGAGGCGTTCTGGCAGTTCCGCCGCTACGAGGCGGGCGATTCGGTGCGCAAGATCGATTGGCGCCAGTCGGGCAAGACCGACAAGCTGTTCATCCGCGAAACCGAGTGGGCGGCGGCGCAGAGCGTGTGGCTGTGGCCCGATCCTTCGCCCTCGATGCAATGGCGCTCGAAGCGCAATCTGCCCGAGAAGCGCGACCGGGCCGACCTCATCGCCCTCGCGCTGTCTTCGCTGCTCGTGCGCGCCGGCGAACGCGTGGCCGTGCTCGGCACCGGCGAGCGGCCGATTTCCGGCAAAGTCGCGCTCGACCGTTTGGCGCAGCGGATCCTGTTCCGCTCCAAGCCCGCCGGCAAACCGGGCGACCTTCCGGCATTCGAGCCGCTGCCGCGCTACGCGACGCTGATCTTCATCGGCGATCTTCTCGCGCCGCTCGAACAGATCGACCGGCTCGTGCGCCGTTACGCCGCCGCCGGCGTGCGCGGCTACCTCTTTCACGTTCTCGATCCCGCGGAGCAGAGCCTGCCTTATGCCGGCCGCACCCGTTTCGAAGGTCTCGAGCAGGAAGGCCATCTCCTCGTCAAGCGCGTCGAGACGGTGCGCGACGAATACAAGGAGAAGATGGCCGAACACCAGGCCGGCCTTGCCGACATCGCGCGCGCCGTCGGCTGGAATTACACGCTGCACCTAACGGATCAGGCGCCTGAAGCCGCGCTGCTGCGCCTCTACGTCAATCTCGCGCAATTGCCGGGGTAAGCACAGGATGTTGAGCCTCGGTCTCGTCGCCTTCACCGCGCCCTGGGTGCTGGCAGCGCTTGCCGCATTGCCGATCATCTGGTGGCTCCTGCGCGTGACGCCGCCGGCACCGCGCCTCGTGCGCTTCCCGGCGATCCGCCTGCTGTTCCGCCTGCGCGAGAAGGAAGACACGCCTTCGAAAACGCCGTGGTGGCTGCTGCTGCTGCGCCTGCTGGTGGTGACGCTGGCGATCCTCGGGCTCTCGCAGCCGCTGTGGAATCCCGGCGGCGCGTTCACGGCCTCGGGCCCGCTGGTCCTCGTCGTCGACAATGGCTGGGCCGCCGCCGCGAATTGGGACAAGCGGCGGACGCTCGTTGCCGACATGATCGAAAAGGCGGAGCGCGAAAAGCGCCAGGTCGTCCTCGTGCACACGGCGCGGAAGAGCGCCGCGGCGCCGATCGAGCCCTCGCGCCTGCTGCGCCCGGCCGATGCCAAGGCGCTGTTCCAGGCGATGACGCCGGAGCCGTGGCCCGTCGACCGCAAGGCGGCGACCGAGGCGCTGCGCAAGATTTCGCTCGATTCGCGCGCCAACGTCGTCTGGCTGTCCGATGGAATCGAGTCGGCCGATCAGGCGCCGTTCATGGCCGCGCTGCAACGACTCGGCACGGTCGCGGTGCAGGTCGATCCGCCCGAGGCGCAGCCTTTGCTGCTGCATGCGCCGCGCCTCGCCGGCGAAAGCATCGTGTTTCGCATCGAGCGCCCCGACGGCGAACGCCCGGCCGCCTACTCGGCGCGCGCGTTCGCCGACGACGGCCGCGGCATCGCGCGCCAGCGCATCGATTTCCGCCCGGGCGAGAAGTCGATCGAGGCCAGCCTTCGGCTGCCCACCGAATTGCGCAACCGTATCGCCCGAATCGACATCGAGCGCCACGCCAGCGCGGGCGCGGTGCTGCTGCTCGACGAGCGCCTGCGCCGCCGCCCGGTCGGCCTCGTCGCGCCGACGGCGCAGGGCGGCTCGCAGCCGCTGCTGTCCGACATCTACTACCTCGACCGCGCGCTCGCGCCGTTCACCGAGCTGCGCCGCGGCAGCGTCGCCGAATTGCTGCAGCGGCCCCTGTCGGTCGTGGTGCTGACCGATACCGCGCCCGCTTCCGCCGAAGAGCAATCGCAGCTGAAGCGCTGGATCAACGAGGGGGGCGTGCTGATTCGCTTCGCCGGCCCGCTGCTCGCCGAGGCCAGCGACGAGCTGGTTCCCGTGCCGATCCGCACCGGCGACCGCAATTTTGGCGGCGCGCTCTCCTGGACCAAACCTCTCTCGCTGGCGAATTTCGATCAGAACAGCCCGTTCGCCGGCCTCATCGTCCCGAAGGAAGTGACGGTGAATCGCCAGGTGCTGGCCGAGCCCACGGTCGATCTCCAGAAAAAGACCTGGGCGCGGCTCGAGGACGGAACGCCGCTGGTCACGGCCGACCGCCGCGGCAAGGGCATGGTCATCCTCGTCCACACCACGGCCAATCCGGACTGGTCGAACATGCCGCTCTCGGGCCTGTTCGTGGAAATGCTCCGCCGCATGGTCGAGCTGTCGCACGGCGTAGCCGCCGGTGGCGAGGACCGGCCGCAGAGTCTCGCGCCGCATCAGACGCTCGACGGTTTCGGCCGGCTCGGCACACCGCCGCCCTCGGCCTTGGCCATCGAATCGAGTATGCTGGACAAGGTCGCGATCGGCCCGCAGCATCCGCCCGGCCTTTATGGCGACGCCGCCAGCCGCCGCGGCGTCAATCTCTCCGTCAGCGTCACGTCCGTGCGGCCGCTGGGCGATCTGCCGTCGGGCATGGAGAAAAGCGTGTATCGCGATTCGACCGAGGTCGATCTGAAGCCCTGGCTGCTCGCAGCCGCATTGGCGCTGCTGCTGTTCGATCTCTTCCTGAGCTTCTTTCTGCGCGGCCTGTTCATCCGCCGCATTCCGGGGCCCGGCCCGCACGCGGCGGCGAAGGCGGCGGCGATCGTGCTCGCGCTGGGCTTCGTGTTCGCGCTGCCATCCGACGGGGTCGCGCAGACGCGCGGCACCGAAAGCGGCGACCCGGCAATCCGCGCCACGAAAGAGACCGTCCTCGCCTATGTGCTGACCGGCGACGGCGAGACGGACCGCATCAGCCGCGCGGCGCTGATCGGCCTCGGCCGCATCCTGACCGAACGCACCTCGGTCGAGCCGGCGCAGCCGCAGGGCGTCAATCCCAACACCGACGAGCTCGCGTTCTATCCGGTGCTTTACTGGCCGGTCACGGCGAGCCAATCGGCGCCGACGCGCGAGGGCGTCAACCGCCTTCAGTCGTATCTCCGCAACGGCGGGATGATCATTTTCGACGTGCGCAATCAGGGCTCGGCGATGGAGGATGCGGGGCATCTGCGCCGCATCGTGCAGGGCCTCAACATCCCCGCGCTCCAGCGCATGCCCGACGATCACGTGCTGACGCGGGCCTATTATCTGCTGCCGCGCTTTCCGGGCCGCTTCGCGTCGAACCCGGTTTGGGTCGCGCGCGTCGATCAGGCGGCGAAAGACGGCGTCTCCCCCGTCATCATCGGCAGCAACGACTGGGCGGCGGCCTGGGCGGTCGACGAGCGCGGCCGCGGCATGTTCCCGGTCACGCCCGGCGGCGAGGTGCAGCGCGAGTACGCCTATCGCGCCGGCGTCAACATGGTGATGTACGCGCTCTCGGGTAACTACAAGGCCGACCAGGTGCACATTCCGACGATCCTCAAGAGGCTCGGCCAATGACCGCGTTCGGCTGGTCGATCGCGTTCTCGCCGATCCTCGATTGGACGTGGCTCTACGCCTTTGCCGCGGTCGGCGCGGTATTGGTCGTGGGCGGCGCGATCTTGCGCGCGCGGGGAATCGTCTGGCGCTTCCTGGCCGTGGCGCTGGCGTGGATGATTCTCGCCAACCCGTCGCTGGTCGTGGAGAACCGCGAGGGGCTGCGCGACGTCGCCGTCGTCATCATCGACGATTCGGCGAGCCAGAACCTCGAGGAGCGCCGGAAGCGCAGCGACGAGGCGCTCGAGCAGGTGCGCCAGCAGATCCAGCGCCTCGGCAACATCGATCTTCGCATCGTGCGCGCCGGCGCCGACGGCAATGAGGACGGCACGCGCCTGTTCGGCACGCTGGAGCGCGCCCTGGCCGACGTTCCGCGCCAGCGCCTCGCCGGAATCATCATGATCACCGACGGCCAGGTGCACGACGCGCCGGTGGCCGGCCGCATGATCAACGGCATCGGCCCGCTGCACGTGCTTCTCTCGGGCCGCAAGAACGAGCTCGACCGGCGCCTTACGATCGAAAACGCACCGGGCTTCGGCCTCATCGGCAAGCCGCTGCAAATGACGGTGAAGGTGGAAGACGGCTCGGCCGGCGGCACCGCGCGCGTGACGATCAAGCGCGACGGCGTCGCCTGGAAGACCGTCACGGTCCAGATCGGCCGTCCGGTGAACGTCGAATTCCAGCTCGACAAGCGCGGCACGACGTTCTTCGAGCTCGAGGTGGAGGCGGGCCCGCGCGAGCTGACGCTCGACAACAACCGCGCCGTCGTCGCCATCAACGGCATCCGCGACCGCCTGCGCGTCCTGCTGATCTCCGGCGAGCCGCATGCCGGCCAGCGCTCGTGGCGCAACATCCTGAAATCCGATCCGGGCGTGGATCTCGTCCATTTCACGATCCTGCGCCCGCCCGAGAAGCGCGACTACACCCCGATCAACGAGCTCTCGCTGATTTCGTTTCCGGTGCGCGAGCTGTTCGAGGAGAAGCTTGATCAGTTCGATCTCATCATCTTCGATCGCTACCGGCGCCGCGGCATCATCCGCAACGACTACTACGACAACATCGTCAAGTACGTGAAGAACGGCGGCGCGCTGCTGGTGGCCGATGGCCCGACCTTCGCCGGCCCCACCAGCGTGTTCCAGTCGCCGCTCGGCGACATCCTGCCGGCGCGGCCGACGGGCGAGGTGATCGAGGAGCCCTTCCGTCCGCTCAAGACCGACACCGGCAAGCGCCATCCGGTCACGGCCGCGCTGCCGGGCGACGGCACCGGTGCGCGCCCGTGGGGCCGCTGGTACCGCATCGTCGGCGCGCAGGTGCGCAACGGCCACGTGCTCTTGAAGGGCCCGGGCGAGCGCCCGCTGATGATCGTCGACCGCGTCGAGAAGGGGCGCGTCGCGCTGCTGCTGTCCGATCAGATCTGGCTCTGGGACCGCGGCTACGAGGGCGGCGGCCCGCAGGCCGAAATGCTGCGCCGCTTCGCGCATTGGCTGATGAAAGAGCCGGAGCTCGAGGAAGAACTGCTCACCGGCACGATCCGCGCCGGCCGCCTCGACGTCGTGCGCCGCAGCATGACGCCGTCGAACGCGCCGGTGAAGGTGACGGGCCCCGACAACCAGACGACCGACGTGCCGATGGCCGACCGCGGCGACGGCACTGCCACCGGCTCGCTGCCGATCACGAAGCCCGGCCTCTATCGCATCACCGACGGCAAGCTCAACGCGATGGCGGCCGTGGGCTCGCTCAACGCGAAAGAGATGGAGGACGTGCGCACGACGGAGGCGAAACTCAAAGCCGTCGTCGAGGCGAACCAGGGCAGCTTCGCGTGGCTCTCCGAAGGCATGCCGGAACTACGCCGCGTCGGCCGCGAAGACCGCACGCATGGCGGCGCTTTCGGCGGCGCGGCCTGGATCGGCCTTCGCCAGAACGGCGACTACGTCGTCACCGGAATCCGCGAGTTGCCGCTGATGGTGGGCTTCGCCGCGCTGCTGCTGGCGATGCTGCCGCTGCTGTTCGCCTGGCGCCGCGAGGGCAAGTAACGCCGGCACGGCGCCGCCAGGGTCACACGCCGGCTTCGCCTCCACGCCGCGGACGTGCGGCGCAGCGGGTCGTCAACGCTCAATTCCTCCGACGGCAAAAAATTGCGGCCGGCCCCGTGCGGGACCGGCCGCAATTCATGCCATGGGCGTGGGGAAGCGCTTACCAGCAGCCTACGTAGGCGCGGCGCCACTGATATCCGTCCCATCGCCAGTCATAGCGCGGGCGGCAGGGCGGCGGCGGCGCGTAACTCGGCGCCGGATAGTAGTAGGCCGGGGGCGGGGGCGGCGGCGGGGGATAGTAGTAGGCCGGCGGCCCGATGTAGATCGGCGGCAGGCCGATGCCAAGAAATATGCTTGTCCGGGCTTCCGCCGGATTTGCTGCCAAACCAGCGCCTGCGACAAAGGCGAGAGCGCCCGCGGAAAGCAGAAACTTCAACGGTCTAAGCATCAGTGTCCCCATCGAATCCGGCCCTAGCGAATATACGGAGGGACGGTACGGAGGTTTCCCCGCACGTTCGGCCGGGTTTCGCCCGAAATACGCCCCCGGCGGGCTGAACGGCCGATGAACGGCGCGGCGCCGGCCGGCCTTACTTCGCGGTGTCGGCCAGTTTGTGCAGCGGCTCGGTCTTCTGCCCGAACAGCTTTTCGCGGTCGGCCGCGCCGATGAACGCGGCGAGTTCGGCGCGCGGCGAGGTGATTTTCGCCTCGTCGACGTATTGGCCCTTCTTGAACGTGCCCTTGAGCTTGCCGGCTTCGATCGCGGCGATGACTTCCTTCGGCTGCATCATGCGCAGCACCAGCGTCCCGTCGTCGCGCAGGTCGTAGCTGATGACGGTCACCGACGGCGAATCGGCGATGCTGCCGCCGACACGGCGGACATTGAGGTAGGACCGGCCGTTCAAGACGGTGCGCGATACGGCATATCGCGTTCCCTCGATCGTGCCGTCGGCGAACGCGTTGATGTTCACGAACACCGCGCGATAGCCGCCCGGCGTCCGCTCGTCGCGGATGACCGAAAGCATCACGGCGTCCCCGCCCTTGCCGGCGTACCAATTGCCGACGAGGCGCTGGTCGAACGTGCCGGCGTCGGGGTCCCCGAGCGTCGCCTCGGTTTCCACGAGGCAGGCGCTGGTCAGTAAGAGCAGGCACAGGCCGGCGAGGGTCTTGAGCGTCGAGCGCATGGCAGGCTCCGAAGATTGAGGGCGTCTGCGTCTTGCGCAGGCCCATTGACGTCCCGGCCCAAATCCAAACATGCGCGGCGATCGGGGGCAAACGGCGACATCGCTGTGGCGCATTTGCGGCGCGGGCGCCGTCCGGTCGTCAGCGATTTGCGCCCCCCAATTCCGCATAGATCGCTCCCATCGCCGCGACGAACGCTTCGGGCGAAAAGCGGGCCGTCTGGGTCGCGCGCGCCGCGCGGCCGAGCCGCACGCGCAATTCCGCGCTGCCGAGCGCCCGCTCGATGGCACGGGAAAGTGCGTCGGCATTGCCCGGCTCCACGAGCAAGGCGCTTTCCCCATCGGCAACGTCCTCGGGGATTCCGTCGACGTTCGATGCCACGATCGCGGCGCCGGCCTGCATCGCTTCGAGCAGGGAGAGCGATCCGCTGCCCTCCTGCAGCGACGGCAGAACGAAAATGCCGGCGCTCCGGAAATAGGGGCGCGCATTTTCGACCCAACCGGTCAACGTCGTCGTCTCTTCCAAATCGAGTTCGGCCACCAGGCGCCGGTGCAGCTCGATGAGCGGACCGCCGCTCACGATGCAGGCGCGGAAACGCACGCCGCGTTCGCGCAGCGCGGCGAGCGCGCGGATGAGAACGTCGACGCCCTTGCGCGGATCGTGGCGGGAGACGGAGACGATCAGCGGATCGTCCGCGCCCGCATCGCCGGTTGGACGCGCGGAATCGAAAAAGGCGCTCTCCGCGCAATAAGGCACCAGGCGCGTTTCCGCGCCCGGCCCGTGCTCGGCGAGCAGCCGCCGCCGCACAGCCTCGTAGTTCGCGAGCACGAGCCGCGACTCGCGATAGACGCGGCGCTCCTGCCGGCGCACGACGTTCTCGATCCACAGCCGCTCGGCGCGGAACACCGCGCGATGCAGCACCGGCGCCGCGCCGGCGCCGCGCGCCTTGCCTTCCGCCTCGTGCCGCGCGGTGGTGTAGATGCTGCTCACGACGGCGCACTCCGTGCCGCGCCGCCGGAGCTGCGCGCGCACGTCGAGCCCGGCGCAGCCCCATGTGTAGAATCCGTGAATCACGTGTGGCCCGGGCCGGCCGCCGAGAAATCGCTCGATCGCGGCCGCGAGGCGCGCCTTGTGCGCGACGGAATTGTAGG
>CAZUYG010000002.1:8686-23249 GCA_964624265.1 uncultured Candidatus Odyssella sp. | reverse complement strand
AGCTCTCGTGCATGTAGAATTTCGAGAGCCGCGCGATCGCCTTCACGATGTCGGTCGATTGATCCATTACGATCACCGCCGCCGTGCCGAGGCCGGATTTCGCCGCCGCCAGCGAATCGAAATCCATGAGCTGGTTGTCGCAGATTTCCTTGGGCAGGCACGGCACCGACGAGCCGCCCGGGATGATCGCCAGCAGATTGTCCCAGCCGCCGCGCACGCCGCCCGCGTGTTTGTCGATGAGTTCCTTCAACGGAATGCCCATCGCCTCTTCGACGTTGCAGGGCTTGTTCACGTGGCCGGAGATGCAGAACAGCTTCGTGCCGGTGTTGCGCTCGCGGCCGATCTTGGCGAACCACGAGGCGCCGCGGCGCAGGATCGTCGGCACCACGGCCACCGTTTCGACGTTCGTCACCGTCGTCGGGCAGCCATAGAGCCCGGCGTTCGCCGGGAACGGCGGCTTCAGGCGCGGCTGGCCCTTCCGGCCTTCGAGGCTTTCGAGCAGCCCGGTTTCCTCGCCGCAGATATAGGCGCCGGCGCCGCGATGGACGTAGAGATCGAAATCCCAGCCCGAACCGGCGGCGTTCTTGCCGAGCAGGCCGGCATCATAGGCCTCGGCGATCGCCTGGTTGAGCCGCTCGGCCTCGCGGACGAACTCGCCGCGGATGTAGATGTAGCCGGTGTTGGCGCCCATCGCCGCGCCCGCGATCAGGCAGCCTTCGACGAGCTTGTGCGGATCGTGACGCATGATGTCGCGATCCTTGCACGTGCCCGGCTCGGATTCGTCGGCATTGACCACGAGATAGTGCGGACGCCCGTCGCGCTTGTCGTCGGGCGGCATGAACGACCATTTCAGCCCCGCCGGAAACCCGGCGCCGCCGCGCCCGCGCAGGCCGGAATCCTTCACCTGCTGGACGATCCAGGCGCGGCCCTGCTTGACGAAGCCGCCGGTGCCGTCCCAGTCGCCGCGCTTGCGCGCGCCGGCGAGCCGCCAGTCGTGGAAGCCGTAGAGGTTGGTGAAGATCCGATCCTTGTCGTCGAGCATGCTGTCCTCAGGATTGGATCGACTTGAGCGTGAGCGCGCCGCCGGCCGGCTCGCTCGCATGGCGGCCGTTCTGCGGGCCCGGCTTCGGAAACTCGCCGGCCTTGAGCTTCTTCAACGCGGCCTTGAGGTTGTCCTTGTCCAGATCCTCGAAGAAGTCGTCGTTGACCTGCACGACCGGCGCGTTCACGCAGGCGCCGAGGCATTCGACCTCCATCACCGTGAACAGGCCGTCGGCCGAGGTTTCGCCCTTGCCCGCGCCGGTCTCTTCCTTGATCGCGGCGAACACGTCGTCCGACCCGCGCAGCCAGCACGGCGTCGTGCCGCACACCTGCAGCAGGTATTTGCCGACGGGCTTGCGGTTGATCATCGTGAAGAACGATGCGACTTCGGTCACGCGGATCGGCGCGAGGCCGAGGATTCCGGCGATGTGCTCGATCGCCGCCTGCGGAACCCAGCCGTGCTGGCGCTGCGCCGTGTCGAGGCAGAACAGCACCGCGCTCGCCTGCCGGCCGGCCGGGTATTTCCGGATCGCCGCGTCGACCTTCGCGCGGTTCTCCGGCGTGAACGCCCACACCTTGGGCTCGTCCGCCGACAGCGGCGTGATCTTCGCGCTCACCGGTCGATCTCCCCGAAGACGACATCCATGGACCCGATGATCGCCACGACGTCGGCGAGCATGTAGCCCTTGCAGAGGTAGTCCGCCGCCTGCAGGAACGCGTAGCCCGGCGCGCGGATCTTGCAGCGATAGGGCCGGTTCGTGCCGTCGGAAACGAGATAGACGCCGAACTCGCCCTTGGGCGCTTCCACCGCGGCATAGGCCTCGCCGGCCGGGATGTGGAAGCCCTCGGTGTAGAGCTTGAAGTGATGAATCAGCGCTTCCATCGAGCGCTTCATCTCGGACCGGCGCGGCGGCGACACCTTGTTGTCTTCGACGAGCACCGGCCCCGCCGGCATTTTCTCGATCGCCTGGCGGATGATGCGCAGGCTCTGGCGCATCTCTTCCATGCGCACGAGATAGCGGTCGAAGCAGTCGCCGTTTTTCCCCACCGGAATGTCGAAATCGTAATTCTCGTATCCGTCGTAAGGCTGCGCCTTGCGCAGATCCCAGGCGACGCCCGAGCCCCGCAGCATCGGACCCGAAAAGCCCCAGTCCTGCGCATCCTCTTTCGTGACGACGCCGATATCCACCGTGCGTTGGCGGAAGATCCGGTTGTCGGTGAGCAGGCCTTCCATGTCGTCGAGGATTTTCGGGAAGCCCTCGGTCCACCGCAGGATATCGTCGGTGAGTCCCGGCGGCAGATCCTGGTGCACGCCGCCGGTGCGGTAGTACGCGGCGTGCAGCCGGGCCCCGGAGGCGCGCTCGTAGAAGTTCATCAGCTTCTCACGCTCCTCGAACGCCCACAGCATCGGCGTCATCGCGCCGACGTCCATTGCGAACGCGGGCACGTTGAGGAGGTGGTTCAGGATGCGGCCGATCTCGTCGTAGAGCACGCGGATCGCCTGGCCGCGCGGCGGCGGCGCGATACCGAGCAGCTTTTCGGTCGCGAGGACGTAGGCGTGCTCTTGGTTCATCGGCGCGACGTAGTCGAGCCGGTCGAAATAGGGCAGCGCCTGGAGATAGGTCTTGTACTCGATCAGCTTCTCGGTGCCGCGATGCAGCAGGCCGATATGCGGATCGGCGCGCTCGATCACCTCGCCGTCCATCTCGAGCACGAGGCGCAGCACGCCGTGCGCGGCCGGATGCTGCGGACCGAAATTGAGCGAGAGATTTTTGATCTGGGGGGCGGTGTCGGCCATTACGCCTTCGTCTCCGCCGGCTTCTTCGGCTCTTCGGCTTTCGTGGCTTTCTCGTCGCCGGGCAGCAGCGGCGTCATCCCTTCCCAGGGCGAGAGGAAATCGAAGCTGCGGAAATCCTGCGTCAGCTTCACCTTCTCATAGACCACCCGCTTCTGCTCGTCGTCGTAGCGCACCTCGACGAAGCCGGTGAGCGGGAAGTCCTTGCGCAGCGGATGCCCTTCGAAGCCGTAATCGGTGAGGATGCGGCGCAGATCCGGGTGATCCGCGAACAGGATGCCGTAAAGGTCCCACGCCTCGCGCTCGTACCAGCCGGCGCTGCTAAACACACCGGTCACGCTTGGGACCGGTGTGTCCTCGTCCGTCATCACCTTCACGCGGATGCGCTGGTTCTGGCTGAGGCTCAGCAGATGATAGACGACGTCGAAGCGCTGCTCGCGCTCCGGCCAGTCGGCGCCGCAGAGATCGACGAGGATCGTGAAGCGGAAATCGGCGTCGTCGCGCAGGGTCTTCAGCACCTTCGCGATCGCCGGACGGCTGACGACGATCGTCAGCTCGCCATGCTTCACCTCGGCGCTGACGAGGTCTTGCGCGAGCTTGCCGCGGACCAGATCGGCGAGAACGTTGAGGGCTTCGGACATTGCTCAGCGCGCGAATTTCGAGGTCCGCAGGATCTTCTTTTTGAGCTGCAGCACGCCGTAGAGCAGCGCCTCGGCCGTGGGCGGGCAGCCGGGCACGTAAATGTCCACCGGCACGATGCGGTCGCAGCCGCGCACGACGCTGTAGGAATAGTGATAGTAGCCGCCGCCGTTGGCGCAGGAGCCCATCGAGATGACCCAGCGCGGCTCGGCCATCTGGTCGTAAACCTTGCGTAGCGCGGGCGCCATCTTGTTGCAGAGCGTGCCGGCGACGATCATCACGTCGGACTGGCGCGGCGACGGGCGGAAAAACGTGCCGAAGCGGTCGAGATCGTAGCGGCTGCACGCCGTGTGCATCATTTCGACGGCGCAACACGCGAGGCCGAACGTCATCGGCCACATCGAGCCGGAACGGCCCCAGGCGACGAGATCGTCGAGCTTGGAAAGAAGGAAGCCGCGGTTCTTCAGCTCCTGGCCGAGGAAATTGTCGAGCGACGCCGGCGAGGCATTGCCGCTGATGGTGACGGTTTCGGTGGACATCTAGGGGGTCACTCCCATTCCAAAGCCCCCTTCTTCCATTCGTAGATGAAGCCCACGGTCAGAACGCCGAGAAACGCCACCATCGACCAGAAGCCGAATTCGCTCGTCTCCTTGAGCGTGATCGCCCACGGAAACAGGAAGGCCACTTCGAGATCGAAGATGATGAACAGGATCGAGACGAGATAGAAGCGCACGTCGAACTGGCCACGCGAATCGCTGAACGCTTCGAAGCCGCATTCGTAGGCCGAGAGCTTCTCGGAATCGGGCTTCTGGCGCGCCAGCACATAGGAGGCGAGCGTCAGCAGGCTCGCGACGCCGATCGCGATGCCGAGGAAAACCACGATCGGCAGATATTCTTTCAGCAGTTCGGTCATCGCCGCCCGTCACGAAACCGCTTGCGGCGCCCACCCCATCATCCCTGCTTCCGTGTCCGGCGAAGCGAGCCCGATCGGCGCATGCGGCGCCGGGTCGGCCCAATCTGTCGCGGGGCACACGGACCAAGGACTGCGAGTGCCGTGTTGCAGTGCCACAAAATGGCAAGACGCCGCGCGTTATAGAGAGGCCTCCGCGCAAAGGAAAGAGCGTAAACGCCGCGTTCCCGCGACCATGCACAGCGCGCATAACGCACGGAATTGCAAGGCGAATTGGGCGGGAAAACGTGGCGGGAGCGACGGGGCTCGAACCCGCGACCTTCGGCGTGACAGGCCGACGCTCTAACCGACTGAGCTACGCCCCCGTTGCACGGGGAGTGCGGGAGATAAGGGGCACGGGGGGTGCTGTCAAGTTTGGTGCGCGCCGCCCCTGCCAACCCGCCGCCCTTCAGCGGCCGGCGAGCAAGATCGCTCGATGCCCCGCCGGCCCGGATGTCCATGACCCGGTCACGACGGAAGCAGATCGCGGTTCGGGCCGCAGATGAAAATGATTGAGCGGCGCAGGTCCGTTGCGATTTTTCGTTGAGTATGGCATGCGCATCGCCGTGGCGGAAAAAGGGCCGTGTGATGTTTCCGAGCAAACACGGGCCCCGCATCTGCGCAAGTCTCTCTCATTCAACCCCGGGCGACGCGACAAGGCGGGGGATATTAACCATGACGCGCTTCGACCGGTCCCGCCGCATTTAAACAAGAGTTTGATTTTCATCTTGTTTTGCGGATTTCAGACTCTGCCCGCTGCGCTTCGACTTATTGCCGGCGTTTAGGATTCGATAACAGGTTCCGACTAAGAGGGCGTTTAACCAAGTTATGGGGACAGGGAGCCAAAAGGGGAATGAAGGCTTCCATTCGCAGCGACGCGGGCCGCAAGCGCGCAGTCGACGGAGGCGCGCGGTGAGCCCGGACGAACAGGCCGGCGCATTGGCGCCGTTGCCCGCCGAGGCGCCTGCGCGCCCGGATGCGCCCGATCGTGCCGCCCGGAACGGCGCCGGCTCCGGTCAGCGCGAGTTTCCCGTGCCCGAGATTCCGCCGGCGATCGTCGCACGCTGGCAGGAAATGGCCGATCTCCTCGCCGAAGTCGCAAATGTTCCGGCCGCGCTCATCCGCATGGCCGGGCCGGCCGGGTTCGAAATCCTCACGGCCAGCCGCTCGCCGGGCAATCCCTATGTACCGGGCGAACGCCGGCGCCGCGGCGGGCTTTATTGCGAAATCGCGCTGGACATCGGCCGTCATGTGGTCGTGTCCGATGCCGGCACCGATCCTGCGCTGCGGCGCTCGGCCGAGCGCGAGCATGGGCTTCTCGCCTATATGGGCGCACCCCTCCTCCACCCCGACGGCACGCCGTTCGGCACGCTCTGCCTGCTCGATCGCAAGCCGCGCAATTTCCCGAATCACCTGTGCCGTCTGCTGCTGCATTTCCGCGACACGATCCAGGCCGATCTCGCGGCCATGTCGCGTCGCCACGAACAACGCGCCGAAGACACGCTCCGGGGCCAGGCGCAGATTCTCGAAATGATCGCCGCGGGCGCGCCGCTGTCCGTCACGCTCGCGCATCTCGTCAGCTTCGTCGAGTCGCAGATGCCCGGCGCGCTGTGTTCCATCCTGCTGCTCGACGAGGACGGCAAGAGCCTCCGGCACGGCGCCGCGCCGAGCCTGCCAGCCGAGTTCACGCGCGCGGTCGACGGCCTCCGCGTCGGCCCCAAGGTCGGCTCGTGCGGCACCGCCATGTACTGGGGCAAGCCGGTCATCGTCGAAGACATCGCCACCGACCCGCTGTGGGACGACTATCGCGGCCTCGCCCTCCCGCACGGCCTGTGCGCGTGCTGGTCCACGCCGATCACATCCTCGGAAGGCAAGGTGCTCGGCGCCTTCGCCAATTATTACAAGCATCCGAAAGCGCCCTCGATCAACGAAACGCGCATGATCGAACTGGCGGTCTATGTGGCCGCGATCGCCATCGAGCGGAAATCCGCCGAAGCGAAGCTCCAGGTCAACGAGCGGCGTTTCCGCGACTATGCCGAGACGGCGTCGGACTGGTTCTGGGAGACCGATGCCGACTACCGCTTCGTTTACGTCTCGCATGACCGCTCGATGAATCCCGGCGGCGAAGACAGCCCGATCGGCAAGACGAGCTGGGAGATCGCCACCGACTACGAGGACGACCGCCCCAAATGGGACACGCACCGGGCGCAGCTCGACCGCCGCGAGCCATTCCGCGACCACGTGTTTCAGGTCGCGCGCGGCGAAGCGGGCGCGCGCTACGTTTCGGGCAGCGGCGTGCCCTACCATGATCCGGCCGGACGATTCGCCGGCTATCGCGGCATCGCGCGCGACGTGACCGAGGCGGTACTCTCGAACCGCGCCCTGCTCGAAGCCAAGGAGCAGGCCGAAATCGCGAGCAAGGCCAAGAGCGAATTCCTCGCGAACATGAGCCACGAGCTGCGCACGCCGCTCAACGCGATCATCGGCTTCGCCGAGTTCATCATGCAGGAGCCCCTGGGGCCGCTCGGTCACGCGCGCTATGCCGAATACCTGCGCGACATCGGCCGCAGCGGCACGCATCTGCTCGACATCATCAACGACATGCTCGACGTGGCGCGGATCGAGGCGGGCAAGGCCGAGCTGAACGAAGAGGATGTCCGCATCGCGGATACGATCGACGGCGCCGCCAAGATCATGCATCGCCAGATCGAGCGCGCTCGTCTCACGCTGAGGACCGACGTCGCCGATGCCGATGCGCTCATCCGCGCCGATGCCCGCGCGATCCGCCAGATTCTGCTCAACCTGATCTCCAACGCCGTGAAGTTCACTCCGGAAGGCGGCACGATCACGGTCGGCGTTCGCCGCGTCAGCGATTCCGGCGGCCGCGACAATGGCCTTGCGCTATCGGTGGCCGACACCGGCATCGGCATCGCCGCCGACGACATCCCGAAGCTCATGAAGCCGTTCATCCAGGTGCACAACGTCTATAAGCGGAAATACCAGGGCGCCGGCCTCGGCCTCACGCTGGTACGCTCTTTCGCCGAGCTGCACGGGGGCACGGTCCACCTCGAGAGCACGCTCGGCCGCGGCACGACCGTTACCGTCATCCTGCCCGAGTCCCGCGTCGTCGCCTGAATACGCCGCCCGGCAAACGCGCCGGCCACGCCCGGATCGGCGATTTGCGCGATCAGACCGGCTAGAGCGCGCCCGACGACTCCTCGAAGATTCTCTTTGCCTGCCAGCGGCCGATTTTGGCCAGCGAGACATTCGCGATGGCGGCCCAGCCGAGCAGGTCGAACACGAGCTTGCCGGCGCGTTCGTCGGCCATCGGAATCGGCTTGCCGTATTCCTCGATCAGCATCCGCTTCATGTTGTCGAGCCCGACGCCCTCGGCACGCGCCAGCGCCAAGGCTTCGGCCAGCACCTGAACGGCCGCATCCCGCCGGTTCGTCGTGACCTGCGCCGTCACCTCGGCGACGCGGCGCTGAAAATTGTCGATCGCGCGCTCGATATCTTGCGTGGGAATGGTCTGCGTCACGGCCTCGCCCCATCGGCGCGCTGACTCGCGCCGTCCGCAACTTATACGGGGCTGCCGGCAAATAGCACCATGGCGAAGGCCGTGCCGGGCACGGCGGGAGCATCGAGGCTCAGGTCAGGCGCGGCTTCCGGCGCATCGTGGCGGCCAGCTGAAGCGCTTCGCGGTCGAGCCGCAGCAGTTTCGCGCTCAGACGATCCAGCAAGGCGCGATCCTTCGGGTGGTCGGAATCGAGCTCGCCCGGAAGCGCACCGGCCTCAAGATCATCGTCTTTGAGCTTGGAACCCATCACGTGCCCTTTGCCAGCCCCGATCCGACGCCCTTATCTACGCCGAGGCCGCAATCGAGTTCCCTCGAAACGCGCAAAGCCCGCGGCTGTGGCGGCGCCGCAACAGGTATTTTTCTTTACGATTCGGGATCCGGCTCGCCGTTTTGCGCCCGGACAATCCCGGCCGGCCACTCACGCGCCCATCTGCGCCCGCATCATGGCGTGCAGCTTCGTACCGGGATCGGCGAGGTCGTGAATGACGTCGAAGTGATGCCGCCCGGCGATCTCGACCGCTTCGGGCGGCGGTCCGGCGGCGGCCAAGGCCTTCGCGAAATTGCGCTGCTGGCGCAGGAACTCCTGCGTTTCGTCCGCCCCGACCGCCAAGGCCAACGGCGCCGCGCCCTTGCGGACGAAATGCGCCGGGCCGTTGCGCCGCGCCGCCGCCGCGTCGAGCTTGAGCGCGTCGTTGAGATACGTGAAGCGCAGCGGCTCGAGCTCGTAGAGGCCCGAGATGGCGAGCGCGCTCTTCACGACATTGGCCGGCAGGCCGGGCGCGAAGCCGTCCCACGGCGTCAGCGCCGCCATCGCCGTGAGATGCCCGCCCGCGGAATGGCCGGCCACGTGGATGCGCGCGGGATCGCCGTTGAAGCCCTTGGCTTCGCGCCATGTCCAGGCGATCGCGGCGCGGACCTGACGCACGATTTCATCCATAGTCACGCGCGGCGCCAGCGTGTAGTTGACGTTCACGACCGCGGCGCCGGCCGCTACGAACGGCTCGGCGACGTAGTCGAAATCGTTCTTGTCGAGCCGCTGCCAGTATCCGCCGTGGATGAAGACGAGCACCGGCGCGCCGGCCTTGGGCGCCGCGTAGAGATTGACGCGCTCGCCGTGCGACGGCCCGTAAGGCACGTCGAGCTGCACGGCCGATTTCGCGCGGAAGACGCCGCTTCGGCGCGCGCATTCGCCGAGATGCTCGACGGCATCGTTCACCGCGGCGCGCAGATTGTACTGCGCGTCGAGCCCCGCCCGGTCGTAGTCGAGGAACAGCCTGGTCATGGCACCATCAGACGCCCGCCGTTGATGTAGAGCGTCTGCCCGGTCATGAAGCGCGCGCCGGGACCGAGCAGGAACAGCATCGGGCCGACGATATCGTCGACCACGGCGATGCGGCCGAGCGGGATCGTGGAGAGCATCCGGCTCATGTCCATGTCCTTGACCATGAGCTTCTTCTTGAGCGCACGCTTCGGATCGTCGCCGCCGCGGCCGGTGCCGCCGCGCAGGAATTCGGTATCGACCGCCGCCGGCGCGATGCAGTTCACGCGGATCGCCGGGGCGTTCTCCTTCGCGAGGCCCTTGGTCAGCGCGATGATGCCGGCCTTGGCGGCGGAATAGGTCGCCGTCCCCTTCTCCACCAGCGTCGCGAGGCCCGACGCGACCAGCAGCACGGCGCCTCCGCCATTCGCGCGCAACATCGGCAGCGCCTCCTTGAGCGCGAGGTAGGCCGAGCGCAGGTTGACCGATATGCCCTCGTCGAACTCCTGGGGGTCGAGAGAGTCGAGGTTCACCTGGCGCGTCATGTAGCCGGGCAAATGGATGAAGCCGTCGATCTTGCCGCCCCAGCGCTTGCCCAGCCGCGCGAACGCTTTCTTGGCGGCACCGTCCTTGCGGGCGTCGTAGGGGATGGCGAGCACGCCGTCCGGCAGATCGTGGCGCGCGATCGGGCCCGGCAGGTCGATCACGGCAAGCTCCATGCCGAGGCCGTGCGCGATGTCGACGAAACGCCGTCCGATGCCGCCGCAGCCGCCCGTTACCACGATCCGCGCGCCCCGCCGCGGCGCGAGCCGTCCAAAATCGATTTCCGGCAAGTCGCTCATCTGCTCTCCCCCTCTACCGAGCCGCCCTGCGGCCGGTGCCGGGCTTTGACTACGCGAGTCGGTGTCCCCATGCCAGACCGTCGTCCGGGGGCCGGACGCGCGAACGCCGCATGGGGCGAAGATCTCCGCATGGCCGGGGATACGGCGGGGCGGCCGGGCGTAGTTAAAAGGATTCGTTTTGTTCGCGTCTTTGGGGGAGGACCACGTGTCCCGACTTGCCTTGGGCGGTGCCGCGGCAGCGGCGCTGCTGCTCGCCGGCTGCAGCTACAATACCGACGCCAGCTTTCTCGGCTATCGCACGACCACCTCATTCAGCACGCCGGGCGCGGCGCCGCCGGCCGGCTACTACAGCGCACCGCCGCCGGGGGCCCCGGCCTATTCCGAGGCACCGCCGGCTTACGCACCGCCGCCGCCGCCCGCCTACTACGCGCCGCCGCCGGTTTATTACGGGCCCATGATCAGCCTCGGCATCGGGCGCTGGTGGGGCCGCCGCGGCCGCTGGTAGGCCGAAGCAAGAGACCAAGAGGCTATCGGGCCACGCTTCCGGGCGCCGCGCCCGGATTGAACTTTTCGCACGCCGCGCGATGCTCTTGCGCGAAGGCCGCATAGGCTTTCGCGGTGAGGTTCAACGTCGCGCGTTGCTGGGGCGTGAGGTCGCGCAGTTTGCGGGCCGGGCTGCCGCCCCACAATTCGCCCGCCGGGACGCGCTTGTTGGGCGTGACCAGCGCGCCGGCCGCGACCATGGCGCCGGATTCCACTACGGCCCCGTCCATGACCGTCGCCTTGTTGCCGACGAAGGACCCGTTCTCGAGCGTGCAGGCGTGGATCAGGCACATGTGCCCGACCGTCACGTCGTCGCCGATGATGGCGCCCGCAATCCGGCTATCGATATGGACGACGCAGCCGTCCTGGATATTCGTGCGCGCGCCGATGCGGATGACGTTGTAGTCGCCGCGCAGGATGCAGCCGTACCAGATCGAGCTGCCCTGCCCGATCACGGTATCGCCGATCACCGTCGCGTTCGGCGCGATGAACGCGTCAGCGGCGATGATCGGCGTCTTGCCGGCAAACGGAATGACGAGCGGCATTCCGGCGGCTACGGGAACAGCGGTTCCTGCTCGAGGCTCGTCGTCTCGGGCAGGCCGACCATGGCATTCATGTTCTGAATCGCCTGGCCCGACGCGCCTTTGACGAGATTGTCCTCGACCGAAACGATGATGGCGCGGCCGGGGATGCGATCCGCGAACACGCCCATCAGGACATGATTCGAACCGCGCACGTGCCGCGTGTGCGGCACCACGCCCTTCGGCACGACCCGGACGAACGGCTCGCCGGCGTAGCGCTTGGCGAGGGTTTCCCGCAGATCGTCGGCGGTCGCGCCATTGTGGAGCTTCACGTAGATCGATTCCTCGATGCCGCGGTTCATCGGCATGAGGTGCGGCGTGAAGTTCACGATGATCGGCCTGCCCGCGGCCTCGCTCAGGCCCTGCTCGATCTCGGGTGCGTGCCGATGACTCCCGATGCCGTAGGGATGGACGCCCTCCGACACTTCCGCGAACAGGTTCGCCTCTTTCGCCTCGCGGCCGGCGCCGCTGACGCCCGATTTCGCGTCGATGATGATGTCGCCGGCTTCGATCGCGTTGGCGGCAAGGAGCGGCACCAGCGGCAATTGCGCCGCGGTCGGATAGCAGCCGGGGTTGGCGACCAGCCGCGCCTTCTGCACGGCTTCGCGCGCAAGCTCGGTGATGCCGTAGACCGCTTCTTTCTGGAGGTCCGGCGCCTTGTGCTCGTGGCCGTACCATTTCGCGTATGTGCCGACGTCGTGCAGGCGGAAATCCGCCGAGAGATCGACGACTTTGAGGTGCCTCGGCAGCTTCGCGATGATGTCCTGCGTCGTGCCGTGCGGCAGCGCGCAGAACACCACGTCGATGCCCGAATAGTCGGCGTCCTCGACCTTGACCAGCTTGGGCAGACCGAGATGCGCGAGGTGCGGGAACACTTCGCCCACCGCCTTGCCGGCCTTGGCGTTGGCGGTGACGAGGCGGATCTCCGCCTGCGGATGGCGCGCGAGCAGGCGCAGCAGCTCCGCGCCCGTGTAGCCGCTCGCCCCGAGGATGCCGATCCTCACCGCATTGCTGAGCTTCGCCATGTTCGCCTCTCTTCCCGCCGGCTCTGGCGATCCTACGCCAACCGGCTATGTTCGCCCCGGTTCAACCTTGCCGGCCGAAGGCGCCGGAGCGGGACGCCTTGGCCAGATACACCGAAATCGTCGCCGTCGACAAACCGTTCGCCGATACCTGGCGCGCGGTTCACGCGGCGCTCGTCGCGCACAACTGGAACATCGCCAACGTGCGCGACAATACGTTCTTCGTGCGCGAGCGCATGTCGTTCGAGACCATGCTGTGGCGCAACTCCTGCCGCTTCGCGATCCATGTCGCGGGCGACGGCGAGACCCGCGCCAACATCCACATCGTCGGATCCACCCTTGGCTTCGGCCCGCTTCCGAAGGGCCGCATCCGCCGCATCGCCGAGGCCGTGAAGGGCCAGATCCTCGGCATGGTCGCGCGGATCGAGCCCGACCCGCCCGCGTAGGCGGCGCCCGGACACGAAAAGGCCGGGCGCCTCGTCGAAGCGCCCGGCCCCATTCGGCCGCGATTCGGTTGTCCCGAACCCCTAGCGCTTCGAGAACTGGAAGCGGCGTCGCGCCTTGGCGCGGCCGTACTTCTTGCGCTCGACGGTGCGCGCGTCGCGGGTCAGGAAGCCGCCCTTCTTCAGCACGGGCCGCAGGCCCGGCTCGAACAGCGAGAGCGCCTTGGAAATGCCGTGGCGGACCGCGCCGGCCTGGCCCGAAAGCCCGCCGCCAGTGACCGTGCAGATCACGTCGTACTGGTCGCGCCGGTTGGTGACGCCGAACGGCTGGTTGATCATCATGCGCAGCACGGGCCGCGCGAAATAGACGGAGATGTCGCGGCCGTTGACCGAGATCTTGCCGGTGCCGGCCTTCACCCACACGCGGGCGACGGCGTCCTTGCGCTTGCCGGTGGCATAGGAGCGGCCCATGCCGTCGAGGCGCGGCTTCACCGGCTCGGCCTTGGGGGCCGGCGGCGCCGGCTCGACGCCACGCGGCATCACATCGGCGAGCGTGCCGCCGGATTCCTGGGTCTGGCTCATTGGGCCGCCCTCTTCACGTTCTTCGGGTTCATCTTGGCGATATCGAGCTTCGCAGGCTGCTGGGCCTCGTGCGGATGGCTCGGTCCGCCATAGACCTTGAGGTTGCCCAGAAGCTGGCGGCCGAGCGGGCCGGCCGGGATCATGCGCTTCACCGCGGCGGTGATCACGCGCTCGGGATGCTTTCCCTCCAGCGTCGTGCCCGCATAGGTGTATTTGAGGCCGCCCGGAAAGCCGGTGTGGCGCCAGTAGGATTTCTGCTCGCGCTTCTTGCCGGTGAGATGGACCTTCTCGGCATTCACGATGACGACGTTGTCGCCGCAATCCATGTGCGGCGTGAACGTGGTCTTGTGCTTGCCGCGCAGCAGGTCGGCGACGATGACGGCCAACCGGCCGAGCACCGCGTCCTGGGCGTCGATCAACACCCACTTCTTCTGGATGTCCGACGGTTTGGCCGAGAAGGTTTTCATGGTCCGAATTCCGGCGAAAAAACGGGCGCCGCGAGACGCGGCACCCGGTCAAAGCGGCGCGCACCATACTCATGTTCCGAATCGTGTCAACCCGCGCGAAGCCTTACGGATCAAGTGGATTGTCGCAGCGGTATTATAATACCACAAACGCCCTGTCCGGGCGTGACATCGCGCGGGGCCGCCGGTTCGAACGGCGCGCGCGTTCTCAATACAAGACGGCGTCGTTGTGGGTGGCCGCATAGAGCTTCTCGATCGCCTCGCCCTCCTCGCTGCGGCCGATGTGGTCGGCGTAGACTTGGCCGATGGGCGGAAACTGGGCGCGATCGATGTGATGCGCGGGATCCCAGAGATGCGCGCGCAGGACGGCGTTGGCGCAGTGCATGAAGACCTCGTCGATGTGCACGATGAGGCCCGTCTTGGGCGCCTTGCCGCGCACCGCGGAGGGCGCGAGCAGCGCGGGGTCGGTCGTGATCTCGGCGCGGCCGTTGATGCGCAGCGTCTCGTTCAGGCCGGGCAGGAAGCAGAGAAGAGCGACACGGGGATCGGCCAGCACGTTCTGCATCGAATCGACCCGATTGTTGCCGACCCGGTCGGGGATGAGAATCGTCTTGTCGTCGAGCACGCGCACGAAGCCCGGCGGATCGCCCTTTGGCGAGGCGTCGCCGGCCGTGGCCAGCACCAGAAAGGGGCAGAGCTCCAAGAAGCGGCGCGAGTGCTTCTCGAGCGAGGGCATGACTTTCTTCGCAGACGGGCCGACGGGCGGCGGATAGAGGCTCCGCAGGGCGTCGACCGTCTCGATCCGCGCGCGCGACATGACAAATCCC
>CAZUYG010000002.1:0-8586 GCA_964624265.1 uncultured Candidatus Odyssella sp. | reverse complement strand
GAGGCTCCGCAGGGCGTCGACCGTCTCGATCCGCGCGCGCGACATGACAAATCCCATGGTTGCTGCTTGCCGGCCCCGGATGGCCCACCATTCCCCAGATGAGTTCCGGAGCCGCACGAGTGATAGCGCACAGCCAGGTTCGAGGGTAGCCGCAGGCGGCGCCGGTATGAGTCTGGGTCCAATCGCCGTCGCAGCCGGTGAATCAGGCCTACGTTTGCGGCAATGGATGAATTTGCGGCGTGTAACCGCGCTCCACCGCGGCGGCGGTCGACGGCGGCGTCAGCAGCAGGGCCTGTTCCGGCCGGTCCCAGGGAATCGGCCCCTCATAGCCGAACGGCGTCCAGGCCCAGAGCTTGCCCTGCGCGGCGAGGAGCGCGCGATTCGGCTCGGCGCTTCGCACGAACATGAGCCCGTCCACGGGCGGATGCGCCGGATCGAGCCAGCGGCGGCGCGCCGGGCCATCTCGTACCACGCGCTCGCGTCTCAGCGCCGCGTCCATCTCGCGCGCGAGCGCATAGCCGCGCGGCCATTGCCCGGGCCAATGCGCGCCGAAACGGCGCAGATCGGCGTGCCGGCATTCGCCGCAAGGTCGATGTCCCGCCGCCAGTCCCGTCGCCTCGTCGAGAAAGAACAGTTCGGTGAACCGGCCCGGCTGCAACAGCGTGCGCCGGCGGTTCTTGAATTCGAGCACGCAGATGATCCACTGATCGACCGGCGGCTTCCGGCCGGTGATGCGCCCATTCCGATCGTGCAAGCAGCCGCGATTGCCGTACCAGGCGCCGCGCGCCGGCGTCTCGATTAGCGCCCCGAACGGATCGACGCGGTTGCGCAGCGGCATGTCATGCGCTCGGCAGCGCGTAGGTGCCGACGACGTGGCACACGCTTTCCCCCTGCCCTTCGACGAAAACGTCGACCGCGCACACGATGCTGCGTTTGCCCTTGCGCAGGATGCGCGCCTCGCCGGTGAGCTTCTCGCCCTGCGGCCGGCGCATGAAATGCATCGTCATGTCGGACGTGACGGCGCGCTCGCCGTGCGGCACCGCGCCCATGATCGCCGCGTACATCGCGACATCGGCGATCGCCATCACGATTGGCCCCGATACGGTGCCGCCGTGGCGCAGGAATTCCGGCCGCACGTCGAGATGCACCGTGGCGCCGCGCGCCGTGATCTCCACCGCCTTCACGCCCATCCAGCTTCCGAACCACGGATAGGCGGTGATCGTGCGATTGAACGCGTCGGCGGTGATGTGCGGGGCTTGCGCGGCGGTTTGGTGCATCGGGGTTTCCAGTGGTGCATCGGCGCTCTAGTTTACGTTAACGTCAACGTACGGCAAGCCGGTCGGGCGGACATGGACTCGCGGGCTTCCCCGCCGGATACCACGGAGCAGCGCGGAGGAACGACATGAGCAAACACTTGGCCGGACGCGTCGCATGGATCACCGGCGCGGGCACCGGCATCGGTCAGGCCGGCGCTCTCGCGCTGGCCGAGGACGGCGCGACGGTCGTGCTCTCGGGCCGCCGGCGCGACGCGCTGGACGAAACCGCGCGGCAGATCGCGGCGGCCGCAGGCACGTCCGAAATCGAAATCCTCGACGTCGCCGACGGCGCCGCGGTGGAGGCGGCGGCCGCGCGAATTCTGAAGCGCCACGGCCGCGTCGACATCCTCCTCAACAGCGCCGGCCTCAACGTGACGAAGCGCAACTGGGACGTCGTCGACCGGGACGGCTGGGACACCGTCGTCGGCATCGATCTCGACGGCGCCTTCTATGCGACGCGCGCGGTTCTTGCCGCCATGCGCGCCCGCAAGGACGGCCTTGTCATCAATGTCTCGTCCTGGGCCGGGCGTTACGACACCTACCTCACCGGCCCGGCCTACAACGCAGCGAAGCAGGGCCTCGTGGCGATGACGGCCCACCTCAACATGGCCGAGGGCAAGAATGGCATCCGCGCCTGCGTGATCTGCCCGGGCGAGGTGAACACGCCGATCCTCGACCAGCGCCCGATTCCGGTGCCGCCCGAAGTGCGCGCGACGATGCTTCAGCCGCGCGACATGGGCGAGACGATCCGCTTTCTCGCCCGTCTGCCCGCCCATGTCTGCATCAGCGAACTGGTGATCGCGCCGACGAACAATCGCCTCTGGATGAATCCGGTCGGCTGAGGAGCCTTCGAATATGGCAGACGAGAAAAAGCACCGTTACGACGTCCGCACGATTTGGGAAGCCGGCGCGGAAGGCCCGCCCAAGAGTTTCGACGCCTTCTCGCGCACGCACCGCATCGAGATTGCCGGCAAGCGCGCGATCGAGGCTTCGTCCGATCCGTCGTTCCGCGGCGACCCCACGCTGCACAATCCCGAGGATCTGCTCGTCGCCTCGCTCTCGTCATGTCACATGCTCTGGTATCTCGTGCTGTGCACCGCGCGGAAGGTTCCGATCCTTTCCTATGAAGACGCGGCCTACGGCATCATGACGGAGACGCCGCGCCCTGGCCGCTTCGTCGAAGTCGTCCTGAGCCCCAAAGTCACGATCGCCAAAGGCGGCGATAGAGCATTGGCGGCCAAGCTGCACGACCGCGCGCATGCCGAATGCTTCGTCGCCAATTCGGTCAATTTCCCGGTACGAATCGAGCCGTCGATCGTTGAATCCGGTTGAACGGCCCTGGCACGTGCGGGCAGCGCAACGTATCTTTGCCGGGAGCTGGAGTAGCGCATGGCGACAATTGCGAAAGCGAGATCGAAAGCGGCCGCCGAGCCGATCCTGACGCGGGCGGACGCTGGCGGAGTCGCAACCTTGACTCTCAACCGGCCCGCCGCGCGCAACGCGTTGTCCGTGGGCCTCATGGGCGCGCTGCAGCAGGCCCTCGCCGCCATTGCCAAGGACCGCACGGTCAAGGTCGTCGTCATCGGCGCCGAAGGGCCGGCCTTTTGCGCCGGGCACGACCTCAAGGAAATCCGCGCCAATCCGGGCCGCGCCGCCTACGAGGCGCTGTTCGCGCAGTGCGGCCGCCTCATGCAGAGCATCGTTGCGTTGCCGCAGCCGGTCATCGCCAAGGTGCACGGCTTTGCCTACGCCGCGGGCTGCCAGTTGGTTGCCACCTGCGATCTCGCCGTGGCGGTCGACACGGCCACGTTCTGCACGCCCGGCGTCAACATCGGGCTTTTCTGCTCCACCCCGATGGTGGCGGCGAGCCGCAACCTGCCGCGCAAGAAGATGATGGAGATGCTGCTGCTTGGCGACGCGATTCCGGCGGCGGAAGCGAAACAGCTCGGCCTCGTCAACCGCGTCGTACCGGCGGCGAATCTCGACGCCGAGACGCGCGCGATGGCCGAAACGATCGCCAAGAAATCGCCGCTGGTCGTCAAGATCGGCAAGGAAGCGTTCTACCGCCAGCTCGAAATGCCGCTCGCCGAGGCCTATGCCTATACGAGCCGCGTGATGACCGAGAACATGCTCGCCCGCGACGCCGAGGAAGGCATCGACGCGTTCCTCGAAAAGCGCGAACCGAAATGGGAGGGAAGATGATGCGCCAGCTTCTTCGCTATGGATTGCTCGCTTTGGCCGTCGCCGCCGCTGCGCCAGCGGAGGCGCAGAACTACCGCGTGATCGGCGCGTGGCGCTGCATCGCCGCGGCGCCGACGGCGCCGATCGTGTTCGACCTCGTGTTCAACGCGGACGGCTATTATTCGGGGGCCTATTCGGGCCCGAACGATTTTCGCGCCTACTCCGAGGGACCGTACCGCCTCACGGGCACGCTTCTCGGCATCACCTATGGCGTCTGGGAAACAACGCCGACTCCCACGCCCAATCCCGGCGGCGAGACCTACAGCGTTCAGTTTCGCGGCGGCGAAGCGATGACCTTGATCCCCACGCGCTGCCCGCCCGGTTCGGAGTGCCGTTTCGCCTGCGAACGCCACCGGTAGCCCGAGCCGCGGCCGGCGGTCGCGACGCTGCACTTGACTTCGGCGCGCCTACCGCCGACATGCTCGCGGCCTGGCAGCGCGCGACGGCGGCAATGTCTCACGACACTTACACCGACGAGTTCCTGAAGGACACGCTCGCCCGCGTCCGCACGATCGCCGTCGTGGGCGCCAGCGCGAACTGGAACCGGCCGAGCTTCTTCGTGATGAAGTATCTCCAGGCCAAGGGGTTCCGGATCATTCCGGTCAATCCCAAGGAAGCCGGCAGCACGATCCTCGGCGAGAAGGTGTATGCGAGCCTCGCCGAAATTCCGCATCCGGTCGACATGGTCGAGATTTTCCGCAGCGCCGCGGAGGCAGGGCCGATCACCGACGAGGCGGTGCGGCTCGGGGCCAAGGTCGTGTGGATGCAGATCGGCGTGCGCAACGACGAAGCGTGCAAGCGCGCCGAGGACGCCGGGCTCACCGTCGTCATGAACCGGTGCCCGAAGATCGAATATTCGCGCCTCTACGGCGAACTCTCGTGGGGAGGGTTCAATTCCGGGGTGATATCGAGCAAGCGCAGAAAGGCCTGACATGGCAGACAAGCAATTCGGCTTCGAGACCCGCTCCCTCCACGCGGGCGCGGCCCCCGACCCCGCCACCGGCGCGCGCAGCGTGCCGATCTACCAGACGACGTCGTTCGTGTTCGACGACGGCGATCCTGCGGCGTCGCGATTCAATCTCCAGCGGCCGGGCTTCATCTATTCGCGCCTGACCAACCCGACCGTCTCGGTGCTCGAAGAGCGCCTTGCGTCGCTCGAGGGCGGCATCGGCGCCACGGCCACGAGCTCCGGCCACGCCGCGCAGATCCTGGCGCTGTTCCCGCTCATGTCGCCGGGCCTCGAGGTGGTCGCGTCGAGCAAGCTCTATGGCGGCTCGATCAACCAGATGAAGCACAGCTACAAGAAGTTCGGCTGGAACGCCGTCTTCGCCGACCCGGACGATCCGGCGAGCTTCAAGAAGGCGGTGACGGACAAGACCCGTGCGATCTTCGTCGAGAGCCTCGCCAATCCAGGCGGAATCGTCATCGATCTCGAGCCGATCGCGAAGATCGCCAAGGACGCCGGCGTGCCGCTGATCGTCGACAACACGCTGGCGACGCCCTGGCTCTGCCGCCCGTTTGAATGGGGCGCCGACATGGTTGTCCATTCGACCACGAAATACCTCTCCGGCAACGGCAGCTCGGTCGGCGGCGTCGTGGTCGATTCGGGCAAGTTCGATTGGTTCAAATCGAAGACCAAGTTTCCGAGCATGACGGCGCCGGCGCCCGAATATCACGGCCTCACCTTCGCCGAGACCTTCGGCCCGCTCGGATACACCGTTTACGGCCACGCCGTCGGTCTGCGCGACCTCGGCCCCTGCCAGTCGCCGATGAACGCCTGGATCACCCTGCAGGGCATCGAAACGCTGGGCATCCGCATGGAACGGCACTGCCAGAACGCCCAGCACGTCGCCGAGCACCTGGCCAAGCACAAGCAGGTCGCCTGGGTGTCCTATGCTGGCCTCAAGGACAGCCCGTATTTCAAGAACTACAAGAAATACATGCCGCGGGGGGCCGGCGCCGTGCTGACCTTCGGTGTCAAAGGCGGCTACGAAGCCGGTGTAAAGGTTGTGGAAAACGTCGAGCTCTTCAGCCATCTCGCCAATATCGGCGATACGCGCTCGCTGATCATCCACCCGGCCTCGACGACGCACCGGCAGCTCACGCCGGAGCAGCTCGTGGCGGCCGGCGCGGGGCCAGACGTCATCCGGCTCTGCATTGGCATCGAGACGATCGACGACATCATCGGCGATCTCGATCAGGCGCTGGCGAAGGCCGGCACCGTTTCGGCGAAGGCTGCGGAATAGGCGGCGCCGCGGCGGCCGGCGCATGACCGCGCCGCGCCGCCGCCCGTTGCCGCCCCCGGACACCACCCCTATCGTTTCCCGCAAGCCGCCGGAGCGGCATGAGGGGGAAACACGATGTTCGCGAAACGATTGGGGCCGGTTCTTGGAGCGGCGCTCGCCGTGGCATCGCCGACGCTGGCCGAAACGGCGCGCCCCGCCCTGCCCGAACTGAAATTCGTCGAGATTCCGGCCGCGGCGCGCGCACACTTCGCCGGCGACCGTTTCAGCTATATGGAGGCCGGCAAGGCCGACGCGCCGCCGGTGCTGCTGCTGCACGGCATCGGCGCGAACTCGTTCTATTGGCGCTATCAGTATGCCGGGCTTTCGGACCGCTATCGCCTGATTGCCTGGAACGCGCCCGGCTACATCCTGACCGATCCGCTCAAGAAAGAACGCCCGACCTGTACGGACTACGCGGATGCGCTCGCGGCGTTTGCCGACGCGATGGGTGTGCAACGTTTCGCGCTGGTCGGAAATTCGTTCGGCTCGGCCATCGCGCAATGCTTCGCAGAGAAGTATCTCGCCCGCGTGACGCGCATTGCCCTGTCCGGAACGTCGGTCGGCTCGAAGACCACGCCGCCCGCGGAGCGCGAAGCCGTGTTCCAACGCCGGCAGAAGCAGTTCGAGGCCGCCGGAGGCATGAAATACGCCCGCGACGTGATCGGCCTCCTCACGGGCTCGGCCACGCCCGCGCGCGCGAAGCCGGAGATCATGGAGGTGCTGAGCGCCACGAGCGGCCGCGGCTATCTCCAGGCGAGCTTCGTGCCCTACGAGCTCGACGTCTTTGCCTTCGCGTCGAAGATCACGGTCCCGGTGCTCATCTATCACGGCACCGAGGACAAGATCGCGCCGATCGCGCGCAGCTCGGAACTGCTCGTGAAGGCGCTGCCGAACGCCAAACTGGTGCGGCTCGAGAAATACGGGCACCTGCCGGACGTGGAGGATCCCGAGCGCGCCAATGCGCTGCTGCGCGAGTTCCTCGGCGACGGAAAGTAGGCGCGGGCTACTGGCGCTGCTGTCCGCGCGTGGGGGCCGCGGTAGCGGGCCTGTCGGTCGGCGCCGGCACGATACCCTGCCGTTCGGTCTGGCCTTCGATGAACGGCACGCGCGGCGTCGTGAATTCGAAGCGGTAGGTCGGGCGAGGTTCGGACTCGCCCCGTTTCGCGTTGCCGCACATCGCGCCGTTGCGCGCCCGATTGCCGAAATCGCTGCAATACCGGTCGCCTTCCACCCACCACAGGCCCTGGGCGCTCGCCATGGGGGCCGCGAGCGCTACGGCCGTGAACGCCAGGACTGCGAATTTCATGGTCTTTTCTCCTCGCGCCGCGGGGTTCAGAGGCCGCCGATCCTAGGCGGAATCTATTACTCATCTCCCAACGGGGAAAGGGCCGCACGCGAATATGATGGGGATGGCGGCGTCAGGAGAGCGGCGTCGCCAGCTCGATGAGGTTTCCGTCGGGCTCGCGAAGATAGATCGAGCGTATCCGGCCGGTGGCGCCCGTACGCTCGATCGGCCCTGCCTCCAGCGGGATCGCGAGAGCCGCCAAGTGGTCGATGGCCCTGTCGAGCGGACCCGCCAGCAGGAAGCAGAGATCGGCCGAGCCCGGCGTCGGCGCCGCGGCCTTGGGATCGAAGGTGCGGCCGGCCTGATGCAGGTTGATTTTCTGCGAGCCGAAATGAAGCGCCACGCGCCCCTCCGCGAACCGCACGACGGTCATGCCGAGCGCGCGCGCGTAGAAATCGCAGGTGCGCGCGATATCGGCGACGGTCAGCACGAGATGATCGAGCGATGCGACCGTGCCGCTCATGGTGTTGCTCCGGTCGGCGCAGTTTCGGCCGCGATCCAGCGCAGGAAATCGGGGTTGCCTTGCTCGATCGCGAGGCTGACGACGCAAGGCACCGTGTAGCTGTGCAGCGCCTTCACGCGCGCGATCACGCGCTCGACGAGATCGGGGCGCGTCTTCGCGATCAGCACCGCCTCGCTGTCGTGCTGAACCTTGCCTTGCCACCAATAGATCGACGCGATCGGACCGAGGATGTTGGCGCAGGCGACGAGACGTTCCTGCACCAGCATTTCGCCGATCCGCTTGGCCTCGTCGGCGTTAGGGGCGGTCACATAGAGAAATCGGGCCGTCATGGAGTCATCCCTGCATCGACAAATCGGAAAAGGAAGATTATCTTAGGTTCGATTGCGCCGCACCCGCATCTCTTGTGCGACGCAACAAAACAAATGCTGCAGCGCGGAGGGCGCCATGCTGCACGTGCATAAAAGTGCGGGCGTCGCGGAGGAAATCGGCTCTGAAACGGCGGGACGCCCCCGCCTCACGCAAGCGCAGCGCGCATGGCTTACCCGCGGACTCGATCAGCCCGGCGGCAAGCTGCCCTTGTTCGATCGCGACGGAAAGCGGGTGAGCACGCTGATGGTTCGCGCCTGCCTCGAGGCGGGCTGGGCCGAGCCGTGGTTCGCCAATCCGTTGAAACCCGACTGGCTCGTCTGCCGGCTCACCGAGAGCGGCCGCGCGGCACTCGCGCGCTGACCCGGCGATCCAAACGAAAAACGGGCCGGCGCGCCAAGGCACCGGCCCGTTTTTGCGTCGTCGATTGGTCGGAGCGACAGGATTTGAACCTGCGACCCCTTGCACCCCAAGCAAGTGCGCTACCAGGCTGCGCCACGCTCCGGCCGGACCGGGTATGTGGCACAGCGGGGCGGGGTCGACAAGGGGTCGGTCGGCAAGGCTACAGGG
>CAZUYG010000001.1:0-28017 GCA_964624265.1 uncultured Candidatus Odyssella sp. | reverse complement strand
CGTCTTCGCCGGCGACGTTCAGAAACGATTCGAGCTGGCCGGCGAAGCTCGCCTCCGGCAGGTCTTCGGCGGTGGCGCTGGAGCGCACGGCGACGCTCGCGGCCGAAACGCCGATCCGCTGCGAGAGCGTGCGGTAGGCGTGCCGGATCGCCGCGGCGATGCCGGCCGGCCACTCGGCGCGCAGGAACGCGCGCCGGATTGCCTGGCCGGCTTCGGTCAGCGAGGCGCTGCCGTCTCCGAGCGCGCCCAGCTCGGCTTCGACCACGCGGCGCAGCCCGTTCTCCTCCACGAAGGCCCAGTAGGCGTCGGCGCGCGTGGCGAAGCCCGGCGGCACCGCGACGCCCTGCGCCGCGAGATTTCTCACCAGCTCGCCGAGCGACGCGTTCTTGCCGCCGACCGACGGCACGTCGCCCCGCGCGAGAGTCTCGAACCAGGCGACCGGATCAATGGCCATGGGACGGCTCTTCGGATCGGCGGCGGAAAAGCGTCAGAAGGCCCATGCGGCTGTCCTCGACCTGCGGAAGAATGTCGTGCAGCGTTTGGTGCCTGCGCTGCGGCGCGGCGGCCATGACCCAAGTCAACGCGCACGACGCTGCAACGCGGTAGGCATACGGCGCCCGATGGCCGCTGGCAGAGCGGCATGCGAAAGCCTATATTTCAGCCATGCGAACGCGCCCGCCCCGCCGCCTGTTCGAAGCCGGCGCCGCCCTGATCGGCGTGGCGGCCGGCGTGTTGTTCGCCGAGCCCGTTCTGGCCGCGGGCGGAACGGTTTGGCACCGCTACGTGCTCCCGGCCTATGACGAACTGGTGAAGGCCGGCGTCTTCGCCTGGTGTATGTAGCCGGCGAAACATCGTGATCACGACTCTGTGAACGGCGGGGTAAAGGCGCCGGACGCCGCGTAATTCCCAAGGGGCCACTCATCGCGACCGGAGCCGGAGGCTCCCATGAACCGGATTGTTGCCGCCGCCGTCCTTTTGCTGACGACCGCATCGACGGGATGGCCCGCCGCGGCAGAAACGGGCGTGCCGGCGCCAAACCCGGCCGCCGAGCCGCGCAGCTACGTTGCGCCGACCGACGAGAGCGAGCCCGCGCCGCGGACGCCGCCGGTGACTCACCCCAAGCCAATGGAACGCACGCGGATGGGCGTGCCGGTGGAGCCTGAAACGTCGAACCGCGCGGCGCCCGCCGAGCGAGCCGATCCGCCGCCGAAGTTCACGGCGCCGACGACGCGCGCCGCGGCGCCGCGCCGGACCGCTCAGCGGCGAGCCCCCGCCCCGCGCTACACGGCGCGCACGCCGCAGCAGCCCGACACGAGTCTTTCCACGATTTTCACCCGGCCGCGGACCCATACCGAAGGGCCGCCGGCCGCACTGGCGCCGCAGGCCGGACCGAGCGCCGAGCGCCCGGATACGGCGAGGCCGCTGACGTTCAACTACGCCGCCGTACCGCCAGCGCCGTCCGAGGATGCGCTGTGCCCGACGCGCTCCCGCGCGTCGCTGGGCGAGCTCTTCGCCTGCACGCGATAGCGCGAAGCGCCGCTTAGGCCGCGGCGCGGATCGCGGCGGCCTTGATCTTGCCGTCCACGAACGGCTCGAACTTCGTGAAATTCGTCTCGAAGCGCTTGGCCACTTCGCGCGCGGCCGCGTCGTAGGCGGCCTTGTCGCGCCACGTGTTCTTGGGATTGAGCACGTCGGCCGGAACGTCGGGGCACGCTTCGGGCATGCGCACGCCGAAATTCGGGTGCGTGGCGAACGGCGCCGTGGCCAGCTTGCCGTCGAGGATCGCGCGGATCATCGCGCGCGTGTGCGCGATCTTCATGCGCTCGCCGACGCCGAAGCCGCCGCCGGACCAGCCGGTGTTGACCAGCCAGCATTTCGAGCCGTGCCGCGCGATCTTCTCGCCGAGCAGCGTCGCGTAGACCGAGGGATGCCGCGCCATGAACGGCCCGCCGAAGCAGGCCGAGAACGTCGCTTGCGGCTCCTTCACGCCCTTCTCGGTGCCGGCGACGCGCGCCGTGTAGCCGGAGAGGAAGTGATACATCGCCTGCTCGGCGGTGAGCTGCGACACCGGCGGCAGAACGCCGAACGCATCCGCCGTGAGCATGATGACGTTCTGCGGATGGCCGCCGCGGCCGTCGAGCGCCATGTTCGGGATGTAGTCGACCGGATAGCAGGCGCGCGTGTTCTCGGTGTAGAGCGCGTCGTCGAGATTCAGGCGCCGCGTCGCGTGATCGAGCACCGTGTTCTCGAGCACGGTGCCGAACATGCGCGTCGTCGCGTAGATCTCGGGCTCGGCTTCCGGCGAGAGCTTGATGACCTTCGCGTAGCAGCCGCCCTCGAAATTGAAGACGCCGTTGTCGGCCCAGCCGTGCTCGTCGTCGCCGATCAGCGTGCGCGCGCTGTCGGCCGAGAGCGTCGTCTTGCCGGTGCCGGACAGGCCGAAGAAGATCGCCGTATCGCCCTTCTTGCCGATGTTCGCCGAGCAGTGCATCGGCAGAACGCCCTTGGGCGGCAGCAGGTAGTTCAGGATCGAAAACACCGATTTCTTGATCTCGCCGGCATAGGACGTGCCGCCGATGAGGACCAGGCGCTTGGCGAAGTTCATCAGGATGAACGTGCCGGTGCGCGTGCCGTCGGTTTCCGGATTGGTCGTCAGCGTCGGCGCGTGCAGGATCGTGAAATCGGGCTGGAAATCGGCCTGCTCGGCGAACGGCACGCGGATGAACATCGTGCGCGCGAACAGCGCGTGCCAGGCGTGCTCGGTGACGACGCGCACGCGCAGGCGGTAGGCGGGGTCCGCGCCGCCGTAGCAATCGGCCACGAACAGGTCGCGCTCCGAAAGATGGCGGATCACCTTCTCGTGGACGCGGTCGAAATGCTCGGCCTTCATCGGGCGGTTGACGTTGCCCCAATCGACCTCGTTCTCGGTTGCCGCATCGCGGACGATGAACTTGTCGTTGGGCGAGCGGCCGGTGTGCTCGCCGGTCAGCATCACGAGCGGGCCGCCCTCGGCAACCGTGCCCTCGCCGCGCCGGATCGCCTCTTCGTAGAGGCCGGCCGGAACGAGGTTCCAGAATTCCTTGCCACGGGTCTTGAGGCCGAGAGTGTCGAGCCCATGGCGGCTCGCGACGGGACCAGACGGGGTCACGGGGGCAGTGCTCCTACACGTTCCAAAGGAAAAGAAACGCCCGTCAGCCCCGGCGATGCCGGGACGCGACCTTGGCGTTTCCTGTTGTTTCAACCGCTTATCGATCGCGATCTATCGGAAGATACGCACGCGCGGCCGTTTTTTGCAATGCGACTCTCCGGGCCGCCGCATGAGCGGGGCGCGGGGCAGTTGTCGGATGTATGACAACTGCCCGAGGGCGGCCGACGTCTTTATCGCGGGGCGTGCCCGTCCGCGAAGGCCCTCATGTCCTCGGCGGTGAAGACGTGATCCGTCTCCCGGGCGCGCTCATGGCACGCGGCGCATTCCGTCATCCGGGCCGTGCGGTCCGGCCGCCGGTCGGCGCCGAAAATCTGGAACTGCCACGGACCCGGCGCCGGACCGTGCGACGGCTGCGCGCCCTCGTCTTGCTTGCGCATGACCAGGAACGCCGACACGGCGTCTTTGGCGAAGCGGCCGTGCCGGTCCCGCAGCGGGCGGCCGGCCTCGTCGCGCTTCACCGAATACACCACCATCGTCAGCACCGTGCCGGCCGGCAGCGCCGTCCCGCTCCGGATCGCGGCGAGCGCGGCGGCGGGCGCATACATTTCGCGATACTGAAGCAGGTCGCCGCGATCGAGCGTGGCGTAGAGCTGGCCGAAATCCGCCGCCAAGGCCGGGGCAGGCTTGCTGTTCGCGGCGCGCAGCGGCGGTATCGCGAGGGCGGCCCAAGCCGTGCCGAGAGCGAGGATGGCGAGGAATGCGGTTCGTTTGCGCATGGCGGGCAACCTTCCGGAAACCCGCGCATCGACCACGGGCGGAACCCGCGCGATAGTCTAAGATCTGTAGCGCCGGCGGCCGGCCTACGCCGCGCCGATGAACGCGGCGCCGCGCTCCCAGAAGATCAGGCGGTTGCGCAGCCAGACGAGCAGCCGGTCGAGCGTGAAGCCGATGATCGCCACGGCCGCGACGCCGGCAAAGGCGGTGGCATATTCGAACGAGGCCGAGGCGTAGCTGATGTAATAGCCGAGGCCGCGGCTTTCGCCGATCATCTCGGTGATGATCACGACGATGAGCGAGATCGGCAGCGCCACGCGCAGGCCCGCGAAGATCGAGGGCGCCGCGCCCGGCAGCAGCACGCGCCAGAAAATCTGCCGCGGCGTAGCGCCCATGTTCTGCGCCGCCCAGACGTGCACGCGATCGACGCCGCGCATGCCGTAGAACGCGTTCACCGTGATCGGATAAAGGCACTCGAGGAAGATCAGCATGACCTTCGAGAGCGAGCCGAGGCCGAACGCGAAGATGAACACCGGATAGAGCGCGATCTTCGGCACCGGATAGCCGAAGCTGAACAGCGGCTCGAACAGCGCATCGAACAGGCGGGAGCGGGCCATCGCCACGCCAAGCAGAATGCCCGCCGCGATCGCCAGCGCATAGCCCATGGCCGCGCGGCCGAGCGAGATACTGGCGTGGAACAGCAGATCGCCGTTCTCGAGCGCCGCCCACACGGCCACGGCGATCTCGACGAGGCTGGGCATCAGCCGCTTCGAGACGGCGCCCGTGCGCGAGAGCACTTCCCAGATCGCGAGCACGAGCGGAACCGGATACCAGCGCGCGGCGGCGCGCAGCAGGGCATCAGCCATGGGCGCCCTCCTTCCCGATCGTCTGCCCGGCGAGCGCGCGGCGGCGCAGCCAGAGCAGCAGCCGGTCGCCGGCGAAGCCGATGATCGCGATCGCGATGATCGAGGCGTACATGAGATCGAAGCGCAGGCTGTCTTCGGCGGTGATGATGAGGTGGCCGAGGCCGCTGCGCGAATTCTGCATCTCGCACGCGACCATGACGATGAAGGCGAGCGCCAGGCCGATGCGCAGGCCGGCCAAGACCTGCGGCAACGCGGCCGGCAGGATGACCTTGGCGAACACGCGCAAGGGCCCCGCGCCCATGTTCCGCGCGCTCCACACATAGATCCTGTTCACGCCCTTGGCGCCGTAGAGCGAATTGATGAAGGTGGGATAGAAGACGGCGGCGGTGATGACCGCGATCTTCGAGGCGTCGCCGGCGCCGAGCCACGCGATCAGGATCGGCAGCACCACGATCTTCGGCACCGGATAGGTGAGCGAGACGATGGGATCGTAGAACCGCTCGACCGGCCGCGCGATTCCGGCCAGCAGCCCCATGGCGATGCCGCACGCGCCGCCGA
This sequence comes from uncultured Candidatus Odyssella sp., assembly GCA_964624265.1. Classification (GTDB taxonomy): domain Bacteria; phylum Pseudomonadota; class Alphaproteobacteria; order Bin65; family Bin65; genus SBBV01. The sequence goes on along the minus strand of CAZUYG010000001.1, from coordinate 22,671 downwards.
TCGCGTAGCCGCCGAGCGCGCGCACGAGGCTGACGCTGGTATGCTGCCAGAGCTCCCCGCTCGCCAGCATCTCCCACGTCGTGGCGAAGATGACGCTCGGCGCCACGAGATAGCTCGGCACGTCGCCGATGCGCGCCGAAACCTCCCACGCCACCAGCGCCGCCAGCGGCAACACGAGGCCGAGCGCCGCGCGGCGCGTGCGCGAGAAGGGGGCGGCGCGCCGCGGCGCGGCCGCGCTCATTTGAACTCCTCGCGCGCCTTCAGCACTTCCTCGCGCAGCGAATCCCACACGCGGTTGCGATAGGCCATGTATTCCGCGGATTTCCGCACGTCGGCCCGGCGCGGGCGCTCGAGATCGACCGTGATCTCGTCCTTGATGCGGCCCGGCCGCGCGGTGAACACCACCACGCGGTCGGCGAGATAGATCGCCTCGTCGATGTCGTGGGTGACGAACAGCACCGTATTGCGGGTCTGTTGCCAGATCGCGTTGAGCTCTTCCTGCATCAGCTCGCGCGTCTGCGCATCGAGCGCGCCGAACGGCTCGTCCATCAGCAGGATGCGCGGCTCGAAGGCGAGCACGCGCGCGAGCGCCACGCGCTGCTTCATGCCGCCGGACAGCTCGGCGGGATACGCATCGCGGAATGCCGAGAGGCCGACGAGCTTCAGGTAGCGCTCGGCGGCCGCGATGCGCTCGGCCTTGGGCTTGCCCTGCACTTCGAGGCCCCAGGCGACGTTGCCGATCACCGAGCGCCACGGATAGAGCGCGAATTCCTGGAACAGCATGCCGCGATCGGGCCCCGGCCCCTTCACCGGCGCGCCGTTGAGCAGCATCGTGCCGCCGTCGTGCGGCTCGAAGCCGCCGAGAATGTGCAGGAACGTGCTCTTGCCGCAGCCGGACGGGCCGACGATGGCGACGAACTCGCCCTCCTCCACGCTGAGCGAAAAGCGGTCGATCGCCTGCACCGCGCGCGCGCCGCGGCGGAACACCTTGTCGAGTTCACGGACCTCGAGCAGCGCCATGCTAGGGCCGCGGCTCCTTCGCCGCCGGCGCGCGGAACGGCACGCCGGAGCGCGGCCGCGCGCGCGGATGTAAACAGGATCGGATCATGCGTGCTCCCTCGCGCCGCAACATAGGCGAGCGCGGCCGCAAGCGCCATCGCACGATGCGCGGGGTTGGCCTCCGTAAATTTCCTTGGGCCGTGTTAGGCGAAAATGACGGCGGCAAGCGCGGCGCGCAGCTCCGCAATGCCGCCGCCGGTTTCGGCGCTGGTGGCGAGCACCGCGGGATGGCAGGCGCCGCGCCCCGCCGTTTCGGCCTCCAGCGCGCCCACGACGGCGGCCAGCGCCTTCTCCGGCAGCTTGTCGGTTTTCGTGAGCACCAGCTGGTAGGATTGCGCGGCCTCGTCGAGCAGCGCCATGATCTTCCGGTCCGCATCGCCGACGCCGCGGCGCGCGTCGATCAGCAGGCAAAGCCGGCGGAGATTGGCGCGGCCGCGCAGATAGGCGCGGATCAGCGCGTTCCATTCCGCGATGTCGCCCTTCCCGGCGCGCGCGAAGCCGTAGCCGGGCAGATCGACGAGATAGGCCCGCCCGCCGAGATCGAAGAAGTTGAGCTGGCGCGTGGCGCCCGGCGTGCCCGATACGCGCGCCAGATTCTTGCGCCCCGTGAGGGCGTTCAGAAGGCTCGACTTGCCGACGTTGGAACGGCCGGCGAAGGCGATCTCGGGACGGCCGGGCGTCGGCAGCTGCGCTTCTTTCGCCACGCCGAGGACGAAGCGGCACTCCTGCGCGAACAGCTTGCGCCCGGCTTCCAGCGCCTCCGCCGTGAAGCCAGACGGGCTCACGCCGGCCCTCCGCGCTCGAAAACGCGCGGCGGCTCGGCCGCGCCGGCGCACGGCGACGAGAATCGCGATCGGCGCTCCAGCATGCGGCACCGATTCATTGGAACGAAATCTCTCCCTCGAAGCAGCTCACGCGCCGGCCGCCATCGAGCCGCACATAGCCCCGGCCGCCCGTCTCGTGCACGAAAAAGCACATCTCGCTCTCGTTCTTGGTCCGCTGCCAGCAGATGCGCCCGCCGCGAATGCGCCAGACCGCGATGTCGGTCGCATTCGCGGCACTGGGCGAAGCGCTCGGGCCGAATTGTTCGCACGGCAGCAGAGCGCTGCCGGGCGACTTCCGGTGCTGGCAGGTCATGCGCAGCGATTGGTCCGAGCGAAAGAAGAACGACATGACCCGCTCGAACGACCGCTTTCGCGGCGGCGGCAGGTTCTGGATCAGGCGCCGCTGGACGACGAAGGTCTTGCCGTCGAACCGTTCGGCGAGGCGCCGGTCGTCGAGACGGTTCGCATCGGTGAGCGGAAACGGCGCTTCCATGAAATCGCAGGGATTGTTGCGGCCCGCCGGGTTCGATTGCGCGGCCGCCGCCGAGATCGACGCAGCAAGCGCGAACGCGCACAGGGCAACGACGCGGATCGGCCTCATTCAGGATCGCCTCCCGCTCCCGCCATCCCCGCAATCGAGCGCATGAGAACGGCAGAGCCTGTCTGAACCCCTGGGCTGCCGGGTCAGCCCCCCGCCTTTTCCTTCGCCGCGGCGGACTTCGCGGCCTTGCGCGCCTCGAGCTCCTTGATGTTGCGCGGCACCGCGGACGGCGGCGGCGCGCCGATGGCGCCGGATTTCTTCATGATCAGCCATTGCTGGCCGATCGACAGCACGTTGTTCCACGCCCAGTAGATGACGAGGCCGGCCGGGAAGCTCGCCAGCATGATCGTGAAGATCACCGGCATCCAGGCGAACACCTTGGCCTGGATCGGGTCGGGGGGCGACGGGTTGAGCTTGTGCTGGAGCCACATCGTGGCGCCCATGATGAGCGGCCAGACGCCGATGCTGATGAAATGGAGATAGCTCGACGGATCGGGCACCGCCCACGGCAGCAAGCCGAACAGATTGAGGATCGACGTGGGATCCGGCGCGGAAAGATCCTGGATCCAGCCGAAGAACGGCGCGTGGCGCATCTCGATCGCCACGAACAGAACCTTGTAGAGCGCGAAGAAGACGGGAATCTGCAGCAGGATCGGCAAGCAGCCCGCGGCCGGATTGATGCGCTCTTTCTTGTAGAGCTTCATCATCTCCTGGTTCAGCGTCGCCTTGTCGTCCTTGTAGCGCTCGCGCAGCCGCTGGATTTCGGGCGAGAGCTTCTTCATCTGGCTCATGCTCTTGTAGCTCTTGTTCGCGAGCGGGAAGAACAGGAGCTTCACGACGATCGTGAGGATCAGGATCGCGATGCCGAAATTGCCGACGATGCCGTAGATCCACTTGAGCGCGAACAGGAACGGCTTGGTGAAGAACCAGAACCAGCCGAAATCGATCGCCCAATCGAATTTCTCGACCTTGAGCTCTTCGCCGTAGCGGCGCAGGAGGTCGACTTCCTTGGCGCCGGCGAAGACGCGGTGGGTGGCCTCGGCCTTTCCGCCGGGCGCGATCGTGCGCGTTTCGCCGACGTAGAAGGCGTTGTAGGTGTCGGTCGCCTTTTCGTGCGTGTAGGCGACGCGCTGGGCCTTGTCCTGCTGCGGAATCAGCGCCACGAGCCAGTAGTGATCGGTGAAGCCCAGCCAGCCGCCGTAGCTGGTCTGCTCTTCGCTCTTCTCGCGCAGGTCCTTGTAGTTCGGATCGTGGATCACCGCGCCGTCGTCCGCCGTCTTGCGGAATACGGCGATCGGGCCTTCGTGCAGGATGAAGAAGCCGAGCCCCTTGGGCTCGCCGACGAGCTTGGCGATCGAATAGGGCGCGATTTGAACCGGCTCGCCGCCGGCGTTCTCGACCGTCTCGTGCACGGTGACGAGGTAGTCGTTGTCGATATCGAAGCGGCGGACGAATTTCAGGCCCTGCGGGTTGGTCCAGGTGAGCGTGACCGGCTTGCCGGGCGCGAGCGGGCCGCCTTCGGCCTGCCACAGCGCGTTTTCGTCGGGCAGCGTCACCGGCTTGGCGCCGGCCACGGGCTGCCAGCCGAACACGACGTAATACGCCTTCCCCGCCTTGCCCGCGGCGGCCGGATTGAGGATGTGGATGCTGGCCGCGTTCTTCTTCACGGATTCGCGGTAGTCGCGCAGCGTCACGTCGTCGAGCACGCCGCCCTTCAGCGAGATCGATCCGGTGACGCGCTTGGCGTCGATCGGCACGCGCGGCACGGCTTTCAAAATGTCCTCGCGCGAGGCGGCCTTCGGCGGCGCGCCCGGCGGCACGGTGCCCGGCGTCGTCGGCAGCGTTCCCTGCGGCGGCGTCGCGGGCGGCGGCGCCGCGCCGGGCGTTCCTGGCGTTCCCGGTGTCGCGGGACCGGCGGGCGTCGTCGTCGCCTGCGGCGAGGCCGGCCGTTGCGGCGGCGAAATCACGAGCTGGAACGCGAGAATGATCGCGACCGACAGCACGATGGCGAGGATCAGGTTCTTCTGGTCGCCCATGGTCTCTCGCTAAGGCAAACGGCGGTGCCCGGCCGGCGCGGCGGGCGTGGTGGGTCCTGCGGGAGGCACAGGGCCTGCGGGTGGCACAGGGTCGTAGCCCGCCGCGGCAAAAGGATGGCAGCGCAGAATGCGGCGGAACGCGAGCCAGCCGCCCTTCATGGCGCCGTGACGCTCGAGCGCTTCCATCGCGTAGTGCGAGCAGGTGGGCAGGAAACGGCATTGCCGCCCCAGCAGCGGCGACAAGACGAGCTGGTAGGCGCGCACGAAGCCGCGGAACAGATGCGCCAGCGGGCTCATGGACGCGGCCCTTCGGTCTGCTTCTGCAGCAGGCGCAGGCGCTTCAGCGCGAAGCGCATGTCGCCGCGCAGCGCCGCGTAGTCGCGCGTCGCGGTTTCCGCGCGCGCGATCAGCACGTAGTCGTGCCCGGGTGCGGCCTCGGCGGCGAGCACCTCGCGCGCGAGCGCGCGCAGGCGGCGGCGCGCGCGATTGCGGACGACGGCGCCACCCACTTTCTTGCTGGCCGTGAAGCCGACGCGGATCGCTTGCGCTTCGTTCACATTCGCTCCGGACTGGCCCGCGCCCGGCGCGCGCTCGGCGCTCCGGGGACAGGCCTGCAACACGAGCCCGGCCGTCGCCCACTTCGTTCCCCGGCCGGCGACGCGCAGGAAATCCGCGCGCTTGGCCAGGGTGGTGAGCGCCCGCCGGGCGCCGGCCATCGCTAGACCGACAGACGCTTGCGGCCCTTGGCGCGGCGGCGCGAGAGCACTTTTTGTCCGCCCTTCGTCGCCATGCGGGCGCGGAAACCGTGGCGGCGCTTGCGGACCAGCTTGCTGGGTTGATAGGTACGTTTCGGCACGGGAACACTCCGGATGGCGTGGAAACAGGACCCGCGCCCACAACGAAAACAGCCGCAACGCATCACCGCTACGCGGCGATCGGCGTTCCGGTTTCGTGGGATAACGCGCTAGGCGGGGCCTCTATACGGGGGCCGGTTCGGCCAAGTCAATGCGGCCTATGCCGCCAAAACGACGCCGTGCCAAGGGCTAAGCCCCTTGCGGCGGCGCGCGTTCCGCCTCGCCCCGGCCGCGCGGCGTCACGCGAGCGTGAAACCCGGCGGGCCAAGCTTGCTTCCTGCCCCGCCCGGCTGCCGTGCTAGCGTCGGCCGGCATCGCGGCGACCGGAGAACGACAGACGCCATGCGCGCCGACCAAGCGCCCCCGCGAGATCCGCCGCCCGCGCCGCGGCCGAAGCCGCTGTGGCTGCGGATCCTGCCGCTGGCGGTTCTGTGCGCCGGCCTCGTCGCGTTCTTCGCGCTCGGCTGGCATCGCCACGTTTCGTTCGAGACGATCCGCATCCATCGCGGCATGCTGATGGATTGGGTCGGCCGCTGGGGCCTGTTCGCCGGAATCGCCTATATCGCCGGCTATGCGGCGATGGCCGCCTTCTCGATACCGGGCGGGGCGCTCGCCACCATCGTGGGCGGCTATCTGTTCGGCCTGTGGTTCGGCGCCGCGGCCGCGGTGGCCGGCGCCACGTTCGGGGCGATCGCCGTGTTCCTCGCCGCGCGCACCGCGCTCGGCAACGCGCTGCGGGCCAAGGCGGGCGGCGCGCTGAAGCGCATGGAGGAAGGTTTCCGTCGCGACGCCTTCAGCTACCTGCTCGTGCTGAGGCTGGTGCCGGTCTTCCCGTTCTGGCTCGTGAACCTCGTGCCGGCGTTCTGCGGTGTCCCGCTGCGCACCTACGCGCTGGCGACGCTGATCGGGATCGTTCCCGGCAGCCTCGTCTTCGCCAGCGTCGGCAGCGGCCTCGGCGCGCTGCTCGATCGCGGCGAAACGCCCAACCTCACGATCGTGGTTGAATGGAACGTCCTCCTGCCGGTTCTCGGCCTGGCGCTGCTGGCGCTGCTGCCGGTGGCGGTGAAGCGGCTGCAGGCGCGCAAGGCGGCGCGCGCCGGCCGTTGAGGCGCCCGCAAGTGACGCGCGCGACCGCTGCGCCTATATACTCGGCGGCCTGAGGACTCCGGATGCCAGCCGCCGCCCCCCGCCCGCCTTCGATCCGACGCAGCCTGACCACGCGCCTGCTGCTGTGGACGATCGTGTTCGTGATGCTGGCGGAAATCTTCATCTACGTGCCGTCGATCGCGCGTTTCCGCCTGCAATCCCTGCGCGACACGGTGGCTGACGCGCATCTGGCGACGCTCGCCATCGACGCCGCCACCGAGGCCCGCACCGGAATCAGCCCCGAGCTGGTCGACAAGCTGCTCGGCCATGCGCGCGTGCTGGCGGTGATCCGCTTCCAGGACGGCCAGCCGCGCCGCGTGGCGCTCGGCGAAGTGCCCGAGCACATCGACGCCACCTACGATCTTCGCGCGGCGACCTTCTTCAGCCTGATCTGGAACGCGTTCGCGACGCTGGCGGCGCCGAAAGCGGGGCCGGTGCGCGTCGTCGAGCAGTCGCCGCAGGACGGACGCGTGCTGCTGGAAGTCTTCCTGCTCGAAGGGCCGCTGCAGAAAGACATGATCTCCTACTCGGGGCGCATCCTCGTGCTCTCGGTGATGATCTCGATCTTCGCGGCCTGCCTCGTCTTCCTTTCGCTGCACTGGCTGATGGTGCGACCGCTGCGGCGCATGACCGAAAGCATGGCGAAATTCCGCGACGCGCCCGAGGACACGGCGCGGCTCATGCGCCCCTCCGCGCGCGGCGACGAGCTCGGCTTCGCCGAGCGCGAGCTGCGCGACCTGCTGATCGGGCTGCGCGCGGCGCTGCGCCAGCGCGAGCATCTGGCCGCGCTCGGCACGGCGGTCACGAAGATCAACCACGATCTCCGCAACGCGCTGTCTTCGGCGCAGCTCGTCTCGGACCGGATCGCCGACAGCGCCGATCCCGGCGTGCGCCGCGTGGCGCCGACGCTGGTGCGCGCGATCGACCGCGCCGTGGCGCTGTGCGCGCAGACGCTCGAATACGCGCGCGGCCAGGAGCACGAGCTCGAGATCGCGGCGTTCGACCTGTCGGCGCTCGTCGACGAGACGATCCAGGCGCTGGCACCGGCGGCGCCGGCGACGACGCTCGTCAACGACGTGCCGCGGCCGTTTCCGATGAAGGCCGACCGCGGCGAGATCGAGCGCATCGCGACCAACCTGATCCGCAACGCCTGCCAGGCCGGCGCCAAGACCGTGACCGTGCGCGCCGCGCGGCCGCTGCCCTCCGGCATGGACGGCGCCGTGATCGACGTGATCGACGACGGCCCCGGCTTTCCGCCCGAGTTGCGCCAGCGCCTGTTCGAGCCCTTCGCGGCCGGCCGCAAGGGCGGCACCGGCCTGGGCCTTGCGATCGTGCGCGACCTCGTGCATGCGCATAACGGCACCGTGCGCCTGGCCGATCCGGCCGGCCAAACGGGCGGTGCGCAGTTTCGAATCGAGCTGCCGCGGGCATGAACATGGCGGAGACGACGAAGACCGTGCGCAGCGTCGCCGAGTTGCGCGCCCGGGTGGCCGCGTGGCGGCGGGCCGGCGAAACCGTGGGCGTCATTCCGACCATGGGCGCGCTGCACCGTGGCCACATCTCTCTGGTGGAAGCGGCGCGCGCGGCCTGCCGGCGCACGATCGCGACGATTTTCGTGAACCCGAAGCAGTTCGGTCCGCGCGAGGATTTTTCCCGCTATCCGCGCCAGGAAGAGGCGGATCGCGCGCTGCTCGCCGCGGCCGGCTGCGATCTCCTGTTCGCGCCGGCGCTCGGCGAAATGTATCCCGAGGGTTTTTCGACGACCGTTTCGCTCGCCGGCATCACCGACCGCTGGGAGGGCGAGGCGCGGCCCGGCCATTTCGCCGGCGTCGCCACGGTGGTGACGAAGCTGCTGCTGCAGGCGATGGCCGACAAGGCGTTCTTCGGCGAGAAGGACTACCAGCAGCTTCGCTGCGTGACGCGCATGGCGCGCGACCTCGACATTCCGTGCGAGATCGTGGGCTGCCCGACGGTGCGCGAGGCGGACGGCCTGGCGATGTCGTCGCGCAACGTTTACCTCACGCCGGCGGAGCGCGGCGTGGCGCCGGCGCTCCATCGCACGATCACGGCGCTGGCCGCCGCCGCGCGCGCGGGGCGCAACATCGCCGCCGAGACCGAGGCGGGAAAGTCGGCGCTGCTGGCCGCGGGCTTCGCGGGCATCGATTATCTCGCCGTCGTCGATGCGGCCACGCTGGCGCCGCTCGCGGCGCTCGACCGGCCCGGCCGCGTGCTCGCCGCCGCGCGCCTCGGCGCGGTGCGCCTCATCGACAACGTCGCGGCTTGAACGCTACGCCGCGGCGGGCTTGGGCGCCGGGCGGAAAATGACCAGCGCCACCGCCGAGAGCACGAGCGCGAGCGCGGCGATCTCGCGCCAGCCGATCGGCTCGCCCAGCAGCAGCGCGCTGCTCGCCATGCCGATCACCGGCGTCACCAGCGCGCCGATCGACGCGATCGTGGCCGGGAACAGGCTCACCACCTTGAACCACACCGCGTAGCCGAGGATGACGCCGAAAACGAGGATGTAAGCCGCCGAGAGCAGCGCCGCACCGCTGGCCTCGTGCAGCGCGAAGCGTTCGGTGAACATCGCGACGAAGCCGATCGGCACGGCGGCCATGATGAGCTGCCATCCGGCCAGCGCGTTCACCCCGGCGGACCAGGTGCGGCGCTTGATGAGCACCGTTCCGACGCCCCAGCAGATCGCCGCCGACAGAACGACGACGAGGCCGAGCGGATCGGAGCCGAGCGCCTTGAAATCGTGCGAGGCCAGAACGCCGACGCCGCCCATGCCGAGCGCAAGGCCCAGAAAGACGCGCGGCGTGAGCCGCTCCTTCAGGACAAGCGCGCTCAGCAGCGCGGTCCAGAGCGGCAGGGTGTAGACGACGACGGCCGCGTGCCCCGCGCCGATCATCTTGAGGCCGTAGCCCGTGGCGACGTGAAAGACGGTCATGTTGAAGATGCTGGCAAGGACCAGCGGCACCCAATCGCCGCGCGCGAGGCGCACCGGCGCGCCGGAGAAGCGCGTGATCGCCAGCAGCGCGACGCCGCCGAGCGCGCAGGTGATGGCCCGGAATTGCCAGACCGGCATTTCGAGGAAGACCGTGCGCATCGCCGGCCAGCTCGTGCCCCACACGAGCCAGAGCGCCACGAGCCAGAACCAGGGCGGCAGCAGGCCGCGCGCGGCCATGCGCTACGACCTCATTCGCCGCGCCCGGCGGCGCCCGCGGGCGCGGCGCCCTTCGCCGGAGCGGCCGCGGCCGGCCGTTCGGGCGGCTGGAACATGACCAGCGCGACCGCGCCGACGACCAGCGCCAGCGCCGCCATCTCGCGCCACCCGAACGGCTCGCCGAGAAACAGCGACGAGCTCGTGACGCCGACGATGGGCACGAGCAGCGTGCCGATCGCCGAGATGTGGGTGGGGAAAATGCGGACGACCTGGAACCACGCGTAGTAGCAGAAGGCCAGCGCATAGATGACGAGATAGATCGTGGCGCCGATCACCGGCCAACTCGCCCGGTGATAGACGAAGGGTTCGGCGAACAGCGCGATCACGACGATGGGCAGCGTGCCGATCGCCACCTGCCAGCCCGCCAGCGGCAGCGGCTCGACCGCCCATTTCACGCGCTTCTGGATGTGCACGCCGATCGCCCAGTTGAAAGCGCCGACGAGCGTGACGAGAGCGCCGAGCGGGCTGGCGCCGAGCGCCGAGAAATCGTGCGACAGCAGCACCACGACTCCGACCGCGCCCATGCCGAGCGAGGCGAAGCGGCGCGCGCTCATCCGCTCGCCGAGCGCGATCATGCCGATGAGCGCAGCCCAGATCGGCATCGTGAAGCCGAGGATCGAGGCGTGGCCCGAGGCCATCAGCTTCACGCCGTAGGCGATCAGCACGAACCACGAGGTGACGTTGAGCAGCGACGCGGCCACGAGCGGCAGCCACTGTTCGCGCGGCACCGCGAGCTTCTGGCGCAGCATCCGCGCGAGCCCGAACAGCAGCACCGCGCCGGCGGCGCCGGTGACGGCGCGGAACTGCCAGGGCGGCACTTCGCCCACGATGAGCTTCATGGCCGGCCAGTTGAGGCCCCAGCCCAGCGCCACGCCGATCAGCATGACCAGGCCGAAGCCGCGCGAGGGAACCGCGCTAGCGGGCAACGCGCTTGCCCGCGATCGGCGCCACGTATTGCGGCTCCGTATCCCAGGGGAAATGGATCCAGGTGTCCTGGCTCACCTCGGTGATGTAGGTGTCGACCAGGGGCTTGCCTTCGGGCTTCGCATAGACGGTCGCGAAATGTGCCTTGGGCAGCAATTTGCGGACGAGACGCAGCGTGGAGCCCGTATCGACGAGATCGTCGACGATGATGAGCCCGGTGCCGTCGCCCTCGGGCGCCTTGAGGATCCTCACCTCGCCCTGGGTCTGATGCTCGTAGCTGGCCACGCACACCGTGTCGATCAGGCGCATGTCGAGCTCGCGCGCCACGATCGCCGCCGGCACCAGGCCGCCGCGCGTGATCGCGACCACGGCCTTGAAGTCGCCCTTTTCCGAGAGCCGCCAGGCGAGCGCCTTCGCGTCGCGGTGCAGCTCCTGCCAGGAGACCGGGAAGGATTTCTCGAAGCGTGTTTTTTCGTCGCTCATGGGGCGGGAGCTATAGCCCAGCGGCGCCCGGCCCGTCCACGCACGCGGCGGAAGGGTGCCATGCGGCGGCGCGGGGCGTGGCGCCTATTCGATGATCGTTTCGCGCTGCAGGATCGCGGGGCCGGTGGCGACGCCGCGGCGGATTTCATCCTCGAGCGCGTCGAGCGCGCTACGCTGTTCGGCCATCCATTCGACGAAGGCGCCGACCATCGCGTCGCCGTCTTTCTGCATGCGGTCGACGCCGGCGATGCCGTCGGCGAGCGGCTTGGCGAGCGCTTCCGCCGCCTTGCCGGCGGCCTTGACCGCGGCCAGCGCGCGTTCGGCCTGCGCCTTGCTCTGATCGGTGCGCTGGAGGATGCCGTAGATCGAGAGCACGTCGCCCTGCACGCGCGACAGCGCCGTGCGCGCCGCCGTCAGCCGCGCCTGGGTGGTGCCGTTGAACGGCGGCAGCGGCTGGCCGACCGAGGGCCGGAGCCGCCCAGCGGCCGTGATGTATTCGTCGGCGCTCACCCGCAGATAGCGCGCGCGCAATTCGTAATCGCTGGCGCGGTCGCTGAGCGCCTGGCGCGCGGCCGCCGCCGCTTCGCCCGCCGCGCCGGCCTGCGCGTCGGGAAGCGCCGGCGGGCGATAGCCCGGCTCTGGAATGCGCGGATACGGGCGGCCGAACCGCGCCGAAGGCCCGAAGCCCGTGTAGAGCGGCTTGTCGCCCGGCGCCTCGCCGACGAGCGCCAGGAACACGACCCGGTCCGCATCGGCGCACGCGGCGAGCGTGGCCAGGGCGAAAGCGGCGGCGGCGAGCGTGCGCCGATACGACATGAAAGAAGCCCCCTCGGGAACCGGCTCCCGGTTCCGGCGGCGCGAAGCTTGCCAAGCCGCCCTCGCCGGGGCAAGGCCGGTTTCCGAAAGCGCGATCGAGGCCGCGGGGCGTATGCGCGCAGGCTGGCCGCCCCGCTGGACTCGCCCGGCGCGCGCGGCTAATGTCCGCGCGCTTCGACGGGCCGCCCTTGCGCGGCCGTCCGCCGATGCCAATATCAGCTTGCCGCGATCGCTTTACGACGCGGCCCCGCTGCAACGGCCGGCACGCGCCCGTAGCTCAACTGGATAGAGCACCAGACTACGGATCTGGGGGTTAGGAGTTCGAATCTTCTCGGGCGCGCCAACCGTTTCCGGCTTTTTCATCGCCTCCCGCCGCCGCCTGCAACGCTGCCGCCTCGATCGCGGCCTTTGACGCCCGCGCGAACGCGGCGGAAGACGCATTGCCGTGTCGTTCACCGGCGGATGCAATCGCCGTCGCGCGTTAGCGCCGGAGTGGACGGCGCGCGCATGCGCGGTCTATGAGCGAACGGCAAGAACGCGAGAGATACGCCGATGCGCCGATTGCCGTACGCTGCCGGTTGGGCGACCGCGCTCTCATTCGCAGCTGGGCTCGCGCTCGCCCAGCATCATGGCCATCACGCGCCGGGCGAACCTGCCGCGGATGTGCGCACGCCCGTCAATCTGCCGCCGGCGCTCGCGGCGCATACGCTCGCCAATATGCGCGACCACCTGGCGGCGTTGCAGGAGATCAGCGAGGCGCTGGCCGGCGGCCGCAACGACCAGGCGGCAAAGATCGCCGAGGAGCGACTCGGCATGAGTTCGCTCGAGCGCCACGGCGCGCACGACGTGGCGAAATTCATGCCGCAGGGCATGCGCGACGCCGGCACGGCGATGCATCGCGCTGCCAGCCGCTTCGCGATCGAGGCGCAGAATGCCGGCGCGACCGGCGACCTCAAGCCCGCGCTCGGCGCGCTCGGACAGCTAATGAGCGCCTGCGTCGGCTGCCATGCCGGCTATCGGCTCAAGTAATCGGCGCCGCGCCGCCGGCTGCCGCAGCCGGCCTTGACTCGCTTCGGCGCGCGCCGGAAAACGCGATGTCTCGGGGATTTCCGATGCGTCAGATTCACCTAGAGCCGCCGCTCGTCCAGGGGCGGACAGCGACCTTCCGCTGGCAGGTGACGCCGCCCACGCCGCTGTACCGCAAGACCGAGTTCACGCTGCGCTTCCCGGAATCGATCGACCTTGCGCGCGTGCCGGAGCGGCTGTGGTGGGACATCTTCCTGATCGTGGTTCATTCGCACTGGCTGCTGCTGCGCCCTTGCGAAGTTCGCCTGCCGGTGAAGCTCGGGCCCCGCGAGACGCGCTTCTGGCAGGAATGCCTCCGCACGGCCTTGGATACATTGGCCGCCTACCCGAACAACCGCGGCCCGGCGCCGCCGCCGGATACGCTCGGAATCGAAATCCGCGGCGGAGACCGGGAGATCGCCCGCACGCGGATCGAAGGCGGCGGCTACGGCACTGCGTTCAGCGGCGGCAAAGACAGCCTCTTGCAGACAGCGCTGCTCGCGGAACTGACCGGGCAGCCGCTGCTCGTGGCGACGACGAGCCCGATGCCCGAAACCAAGGACCACGAGACGGTGCGCCGGCGGGAGGTGTTCGCCGCGATCCAGGCCCGGCGCGACGTGAAGTTCATCGAGGTGGAAAGCGATCTTCGCGCGAACTGGGACCAGACATTCGCCTCGGTTTACGGCTATGCCATCGGCGTGAACGAGATTGCCGACACCTATCTCTACACCGGCGCGCTGCTGGCGGCGGGCGCGGCCACCGGCGCCACGCACCTGTTCGTGGCTTCGGAGGTGGAGGTGCAGGAGAACGCCACGATCGCGGGCCGCATCGTGCAGCATCCGCACTTCATGTATTCGGCGGCGACGCAGCGCGCGATCTCGGCGCTACTCGCGCCCTACGGCATCCGTTACGGCTCGCTGACCTGGCCGCTCTACAGCAATCACGTGCAGCACCTGCTGTGGACGCGCTATCCGGACATCTCCGATCTGCAATATTCGTGCTGGATGGTGGGCACGGCCGAGGCCGCGTGCAGCCGCTGCGGACAGTGCCTGCGCATCGCGTGCAACGCGCTCGCCGCGGGCTTCGATCCGCAGCGGATGGGCCTGGACCTCGAGGCGCTCGCGGGATTCGCGCGGACCTGGAAAACGCGCTGGAGCGAGGCGCCGGGCGCGGACGCCACGCCGCGCGAGATCGTCTCCTACCGCTTCGAGCAGATCGTCTGCGACACGATCCGGCGCATTCCGCTCTGGCACCTCGCGCGCGTCGCCGCGCGGGGAAATCCGCTGCGGCTGTTTGCGCGGCGCACGCGCGGCATCGTCGCGGCGTTCCGCGATTTGCAGCGGCGCGTGCGCCACTATCCGCCGCCGCCCCGGATCGGCTTTCGCGAAGGCTTTTGCGCGTGGCTCGACCCGGAGCTGCGCGACCGGCTGGTCGCGATCTTCCGCCAGCATCTGCCCGCCGAGCCGCGCGGCGCCCATGCCGCCGTTCTGGAGCGCAGCGAGGCGATGACCGCGCGCGCGGCCGCCGCGCTGGCCTGACATGCTGACCCCCGCAAAGCTCGCCCCGGAAGATTGGGAGTCGATCCGGGAGATCGTGCCCGATCCCGAGCCCGCGCTCGGCCGCTGCCCGTCCGGCCCGCGCCGCGGCGGCGCCTATCCGGTGGCCGAGACGCGGCTGACCGGCAACGAGCGGCGCTATCTTGCCGAGTGCGTGGACACCAACTGGGTCTCCTCGCGCGGCCCGTTCGTGACGCGCTTCGAGCGCGCCTTCGCGCCCGAAGCCGGCTGCGAACATGCGGTGGCCTGCGCCAACGGAACGGTGGCGCTGCATCTGGCCCTGGCGGCGCTGGGCATCGGTCCCGGCGACGAGGTGATCGTGCCGGCGTTCACGATGATCGCGACCCCCAACGCCGTGCGCTACACCGGCGCCGAGCCGGTGCTCGTCGACGCCGAGCCGGTGCATGGCAACATCGACCCGGATCGCGTGGAGGCGGCGATCACGCCGCGCACCCGCGCGATCGTGGCCGTGCACATCTACGGGCATCCGGCGGAGATGCGGCGGCTGCGCGCGATCGCCGACGCACGCGGCATCGCGCTCGTCGAGGACGCGGCCGAGGCGCACGGCGCCGAGCTGGACGGCGGGCGCGTGGGCGGCCTCGGCCGGGCCGGCACCTTTTCGTTCTACGCGAACAAGATCGTGACCAGCGGCGAAGGCGGCATGGTGACGACGAACGACGCCGCGCTGGAGCGCGTGCTGCGCCGGCTGCGCGACCACGCCTTCCACCCGGAGCGCCATTTCTGGCACGAGTATCTCGGGTTCAACTATCGCTTGACGAATCTGCAGGCCGCGCTGGGTCTGGCGCAGACCGAGCGGATGGCCGAAATCGTGGCCGCGCGCCGCCGCCTGCGCGCGCTCTACGACGAACGCCTGCGCGCGATTCCCGGCCTCGAGCTGCCCGGCGAGGCCGAAGGCGCGCGCAGCGTGTTCTGGATGTATGCGATCCGGATCGGCGCGGCCTTCGGCATCGGCCGCGACGAGTTGCGCCGGCAGCTCGCCGCGCGCGGCATCGAAACGCGCACCTTCTTCGTGCCGATCAACATTCAGCCGGTTTATTTCGACCGCTTCCGCGGCCGCCGGTTTCCAGTCGCCGAATCGCTCTGCCGGCAGGGGCTCTACCTGCCCACCAGCGAGGCGCTGGAGGAACGCGACGTCGACTGGATCTGCCGGGAAATCGCCGGCCTCCACCGCCGCGCGACGCCGGCCTCCGCGGCCGCGAGCTGATGGGCGGCGGCGATCGCCGCCGCGCTACGCGCCGACGGGAAGATAGGGCAGCACCCGGATTTCGTTTTCCACCTTGACGACGCCGGGAATCGTCTGCGCCATCACCCCGAGCGCGTCGCGCTGCTCCTTGGTGTTCACGATTCCGGAAAGAACGACCACGCCCGCGCTGACCGAGAAGCCGACGCCGCCGCCCGCCGGCGCCCAGGGCTGCGCGGCATAGCGCTGCAGGAACGTGTTGCGGATCGCGCTGTCGCTCGTGTCGGCCGCGGGCTCGGCCGTCTGCCTGGCCAGGGCCTTCACGAGATCGGCGCGGCTGACGATGCCGACGACGGCGCCGCCGCTCAGCACCGGCGCCCGCTTGATATGATGGCGCGCGAGCAGGGCCGCGACCTCGGCCAGCGGCATGCGCTCGGAGATCGAGATCACCGGGCTCGTCATCACGTCGCGCACCTTCGTGGCGTGCTCCTTGATGTAGTCCTTGGCCATCGTCTCGGGCGTCGTGAACAGCTGGAGCCACCACGAACGGCGCCGCGCCGTGTGCAGCTCCGCGCGGCGCACGAGATCGCCCTCGCTCACGATGCCGAGAAGCGCCTGGTCCTTGCCGACGACGGGCAATGCGCTCACGCCCGCTTCGCCCATGATGCGCGCCGCCGCGCGCACGTCCGCATCGGGCGCGATCATGTGGACGTCCTTGGTCATGATGTCTTTCGCGAGCATCGCATCCTCCTTCGGCCGGACCAGGAAATAACCCTAGGCAAGGCCGGAGAGAGCGCGTTGACGCAGATCAACGGACAGGCCTGCCGGCGATGGCTGCCACAATCCCCAGTGGACGAGACAAAAAATGCCCGATCCTGACGCTGACTATCGCGCGCAATTCGGTTAGTCTGTGGCCGCTTGCAACGAACCCAAACGAGGGACCATGCAATGAAGACGATTCGAATTGCCGTGGCAGCCGCCGCTGCCAGCCTGCTCGCCGCCTGTACGTCGACCAGCGGACCGGGCGACTCGCCGCGCGTACAAGCCGGGACGCTGAGCTGCAGCGTGGCGCCCGGCACGGCGTTCATTTTCGGCTCGACGCGCGAGATCAACTGCTTCTACACCCGCACCGACGGGCAGACCGAGCGCTATGTCGGCGAAATCCAGCGCTTCGGCGTCGATCTCGGCTTCACCAATTCGGCCACGGTGATCTGGGCGGTGGTGTCTGGCACGCGCGATGTCGCGCCGGGCGCGCTCGCGGGCGATTACGGCGGCGTCAGCGCCGCGGTGACGCCGGGGATCGGCGGCGCCGCCAACGTGCTGGTCGGCGGCAGCAACCGCTCGATTTCGCTGCAGCCGGTGAGCGTGGAAGGCAACACCGGCCTCAACATCGCCGCCGGTATCGGCGCGCTCCGTCTCCGCCGGCCCTAATCGCCGGAGAACGGCTCGAACGGGAAGCGGCGGGGCGGTTCGCCCCGGCGATTTTCGTTGCCCGCCACCCGTGAACATCCGGCGCGGCCCGTTTAGGATCGGCGGATGCAGGGGACCGAAGCAGTGCCCCGCCGAGCCGCCGGCGCGCGACGGACCATCCGTTACGGCATCGACCTCGGCGGCACGAAAATCGAAATCGCGGCGCTCGAAGCCGGCGCATCCGGCGCGGAGCGCGAGCTGCTGCGCCGGCGCGTGCCCACGCCGCGCGAGGACTACGCCGGCACCATCGCGGCCATCGGCGCGCTGGTCGATGCGGCGGAGGCCGAGCTCGGCGCCGCGGGCACGGTCGGTGTCGGAATTCCCGGCTCGCTCTCGCCCGCGACGGGCATGGTCCGCAACGGCAATTCCACCTGGCTCAACGGCAGGCCGCTCGGCGCCGATCTGGAACGGCGGCTCGGGCGGCCGGTACGGCTCGCCAACGACGCCAACTGCTTCGCGCTCTCGGAGGCCACGGACGGCGCCGCCGCCGGCGCGGACTCCGTATTCGGCGTGATCCTCGGCACCGGTGTCGGCGGCGGTATCGTCATCGACGGGCGCCTCGTGAACGGCGCCAGCGCCATCGCCGGCGAATGGGGACACATTCCCCTCCCCGGACGGACCGAAGCCGATGGCCCGCCGCGGCGCTGCTGGTGCGGGCGGCTCGACTGCATCGAGACCTACCTCTCCGGCCCGGCCTTCGAGCGCGAGCATGCGGCCGCTTCGGGCGCGCCGCTGCCGGCGCACCGGATCGCCGCGCGCGCCGCGCAGGGCGACGGCATCGCCGCCGCTTCGCTCGCACGCTACGCGGACCGGCTGGCGCGCGGCCTGGCGATGGTGATCAACCTGCTCGATCCCGAAGTGATCGTGCTGGGCGGCGGCGTTTCCAACATCGGCGCGCTGCGCGCCACCGTGCCGGCGCTGTGGACGGCGCATGTTTTCACGGACCGCGTGACGACCCGGCTCGAGGCCGCGGCGCACGGCGATTCGAGCGGCGTCCGCGGCGCGGCGCGGCTGTGGCCGGCGACGTGATCCGAGCCTGGCGCGCCGCAGCACCGGCTTCATCGCGGCGGCGGTTGACATTCGTCAATGCCGATTCCGCCCCGTCGTTGATAGTCTGACGGCGCAGTCGCTCGGACGATCGGGACAGCCGTGGCCATTCACAAGATCGAAGCGGAACCGGAGACCTATGGCGCCGCCGCCTATCTCATGGTCGTGCATCTGGTGCGCATGATCGCGGGGCGCGACGCGAAATCGCGCCGCGACATTCGCGCGCTGCTCGAAATCGCGGCCAAGGACGCGGACCGGCTCGGCAACACGTTCGGCAAGCAGACGGCGACGCTGATCCGGCAGGTGCTGACGATGAAGCCGGTCTCGGATTCGAAGCCGCGGCACTGACGGGCGTTCGTATCCGGCGCCGTCTTCGCGCGCCGGTCAGGAATCCTCCGCGCTTGCCTGCGCCGGCTGGAACTCGCGGCCGTCGAACACGTAGAAGCGCGGCGCGGCGCCGGGGGTGCGGATCACGAGGAAGCGGCTGTTGGGGCGGAAATTGGCATAGGCGTTGTTCCCGGCCGGCAGGCCCGCGATCCTGCCGCTCGCGAGGCTGACCATCAGCAGCGTGCTGCATTTCTCGCCGCAGGGCGCGTAAACGACGCGGTACGCACCCGCGAAATTCGGCCCGGCTTCGACCGCCTTGCGCACGCGCTCCCGGTCGGCTTCGGAGAGCGCGGCCGCGGCAGGGTGGCTCGCGAAATCGACCTGGGCCTTGGGCCCAGTGTGCAGCGCGGCCGGATGCTTCTGGAAATCCTGCACGTAGGGCGGCGGCATGCAGGCGAGCGCGGGCGAAGCGGCGGCGCTCAAGGCGAGAATGCAGGCGGCGGCTCGGGTGAAGCGGACCATGGGCGAATCCTCGGATGGGTGGCGGTTGCCGGAAGCGGCCCGATTCCTGCCGGGGGCCGGCGGTGTTTCTGCGGCGGAATTGGCGCAAAGCGCGGGAACGTCGTGGCGGGATCGTGGCCGGCAGCTTGCGCCCGGGCGCGGGCGCGGGCTGTGAACGGGATCACACGCCGCGCAGCGGCCTTGGTTAACGCGCCTGCTTGGGGTCGAGCGCGTCGCGCAGCCCGTCGCCGAACAGGTTGAAGGCGAGGACGGTCACGAAGATCGCGGCGCCGGGCCAGAGCGCCATCCACGGCGCGTTCTCGAAGAAGCGCTGCGCGATGTTGAGCATCGAGCCCCACGACGGCGCCGGCGGCTGCTGGCCGAGCCCGAGGAAGGCGAGGCTGGCTTCAGCGATGATCGCGGCGGCGATGGCCAGCGTCGCCTGCACGAGCAGCGGCGGCACGATGTTGGGAAAGACGTGGCGCAGCGCCACGCGCAGCGGCGGATTGCCGAGCGCCCGCGCCGCCTCGACGTAGTCCTCGACCTTCGTCGTCAGAACCTGGCCGCGCGTGAGGCGGATGAAGATCGGCGTGGCCGTGATGCCGATCGCCACCATGACGTTGCCGAGCGAGGGCCCGAGAAACGCCGCGAGCGCGATCGCGAGGATCAGGAACGGGATCGCCAGCATCGCGTCGGTGAAGCGGCTGATCACCGAATCGAGCCAGCCGCCGACATAGCCGGCCAGCAACCCGACCGGCACGCCGATGGCCATCGCGATCGACACCGAGATGACGCCCGCCAGCAGCGACGCGCGGGCGCCCCAGATGACGCGGGAGAGCACGTCGCGCCCGTTCTCGTCCGTGCCGAACCAGTGCGCGGCCGACGGCGCCTTGCGCACCGCGCCCCAATCGGTCGCCAGCGGATCGTAGGGCGCCACGAGCGGCGCAAAGAGAGCGAGCAGGATCATCAGCAAGACGACGGCGAGCCCGAGCACCGCGCCCTTGCGCTTCAGCAGCCGCCGCAGCGCGCGCCGCCCCGGGCTCATCGGCTCCGGTGCCGCTCCCGTCTCCATCGCGATCGCCGCCGCGCCGTTGCTCATGCGTGTGGCCAAGAAAAGGGAACAGGGAGGCGGGGAGACGGGGAGAAGGATTTCTTGCGCGCCTTTGGCGCGCAATTATTGTTCCTCCCCGCCTCCCCGCCTCCCTGTTCACTTCGCTTCGGTGGCACAAGCACAGCGCTAGCTCCGGAGGCGCGGGTTGACGAGCACGTAGGCGATGTCGGCCAGCAAATTGAGCGTGATGTAGACCGTGGCCGTGACCAGCACGACGCCCTGGATCACGAAATAGTCGCGGTTGAACACGGCATCGACGACAAGCTTGCCGAAGCCCGGCACGGTGAAGATCTGCTCCGTGAGCACCGCGCCCGACAGCAGCGTGCCGAGTTCGAGCGCGCCGAGCGTGATGACCGGCGTGAGCGCGTTGCGGAACGCGTGCTTCATGATCACGCGGCGCTCGTAGAGGCCCTTGGCGCGCGCCGTGCGCACGTAATCCTGCGCCAGCACCTGCAGCATCGCGCTGCGCGTATGGCGCATGATGATCGCCGCGATCGCGTTGCCGAGCACGAAGGCCGGCATGATCATGCGCGCCATGCTGCCCCAGAAATCCTCGCCCGGCCCCACATAACCGCCCGGCGGAAGCCAGCCGAGCGTCATCGAGAACAGGAAGATCAGCATGATCCCGAGCCAGAAATTCGGCGTCGAGATGCCCCAGAGGGCGATGACGTTGGCCGCGTAATCCCACACCGTGTCTTTCTTCACGGCGGAGACGACGCCCATCGAAATGCCGATCGTGAGCGCGATCAGAATCGCCATGCCGGCGAGCTGCGCGGTGACGGGGAGCTTCTGCAGCACCAGCTCCGACACCGGCTGCTGGATGCGCAGCGATTCCCCGAGATCGCCCCGGAACACGCCGCCGATCCAGTAGACGTACTGGACCGGAATCGGCTCATCGAGGTGGTATTTCGCCTTGATCGCCGCGATCGCCGCCTCGTCGCGCTCCTCGCCGGCCATCGTGGTGGCGGGATCGCCGGGCAGGAGCTGCTGCAGCCCGAAAATGATGATCGAGACGAAGAACAGCGTCGGGATCAGCTGCAGCAGCCGATGGGCGAGAAAGGTGAACATCGGCCGGGCCAGGCGCGGCGCCGGCGGCTCGGCGCCGGCGCCGTTGCCGCCGCTAAAGCTTCAGCCCGACCACGCGGATCAGCCCGTCCGGCATCGGCTTGAAGCCCTGCAGCTTCGTCGTGTGCGGGAAGAACATCTTGCGGTGATAGAGATAGAGCACGCTGCCTTCCTTGATCGTCTTCATCGCGATCTGCTCGAACACTTTCTTGCGCGCGGCGGGATCGTTCACCATGCGCGACTGGTCGAGCAGCTTGTCGATGTTCGCATCGCAGAACTTGCCGTAGTTGAGCGGACCCTTGCACGAGGCGAAGCTGTAGAGGTTTCCGTCGGGATCGGTGCGGCCGCTCCAGGCCAGCATGTAGATGTCGTAGTCGCCCGCTTCGGCCGTCTTCAGCGACGTCGCGAATTCGGTCACGCGGATCTTCACGTCGAAGCCCGCCTCCTTCACCATCGACTGGATGACTTCGGAAACCTGCCGCGTCTCGGGATTGTTCGGCACCATCAGCTCGATCGCGTAGGGCGTCTTGACGCCGGCCTCGGCGAGCAGCTTCTTCGCCGCCGCCACGTCGCGCTTCGGGACCGGCAGCGACTGCTGATACATCGGGTGCTGCGGCGAGACCCACTGGTTGCCCGGCGTGAACTCGCCGTTGAACACGACCTGCACGATCGCCTGGCGGTCGATCGCCAGCTCGAAGGCCCGGCGCACGCGCGGGTCCTGGCCGAACGGCGTCTTCGACCGCGGGCCGTTGCCGACGTTCATCGTGATGCCCTGATAGCCGAGCTCGGTGACGGCGGCGAGAACGAGCTTCGAATCCTTCTTCACCGTCGCGGCGTCGGTCGCCAGCATGCGCTCGATGATGTCGAGGCTGCCCGAGCGCAGGTTGGCGAGGCGCACGGTCGAATCCTCGATCGGCTGATAGACGATCTTGTCGATGTGGACGTTGTCCTTGTTCCAGTAGTCCTTGAATTTCTCGACGATGATGTGCCGCTGCGCGACCCGCTCGACGAACTTGTAGGGGCCGGCGCAGACCGGCTTGGTGCCGAACTGGGCGCCGAGCTCTTTCGCCGCCTTCGGCGACACCATCATCCCGGCGCGGTCGGTGAGCGCCGCGATCAGCGGCGCGAACGGCGCTTTCAGCACGAGCCTGATCGTGAGCGGATCGACGGCCTCAACCTTGTCGATCGGCGAGATCTCGCCGCGGCGGAACGAGCCCTGCATCGTGAGGTGCCGCTCGATCGAGAACTTCGCCGCCTCGGCGTCGAATTTCTCGCCGTCGTGGAACAGCACGCCCGAGCGCAGCTTGATCGTCACCGCCTTGCCGTCGGCCGAAACCTCGTAGCCCGTGGCGAGCTGCGGTACGATCTTCACGTTCTCGTCGATGTCGAACAGCTTGTCGCAGATCGACGCGAACACGATGC